>JANOLL010000001.1:0-3105 GCA_031419775.1 Polaromonas sp.
GAATCAGCCGCTGCCTGCCATGCCGAACTGATGACGATGCCGCGGGTGGCCAGTGGCCGCTGCCGGCTGGTGACCATCGGGATGCGTATTGACGGCAGAACCAGCGCGGCCCAGAGTTTGCGCACCTGGTCGGAAAATCTCGGCCTGCCATTTCTGGGTGTTCTGCGAGAGACCCAGTTGTATGTGCGCAGCCTGGAACGCGGCATGACCATTTTCGATCTGCCGCAGCAAACCGTAGCGTTTGACCTGCAGCAATGGCAGCCGATACTCGATTGGCTTGAACCGCTGATGTACCCGCCGCAAGCGGCCAATGATTCCATGTCCACCAGCCGATCCGTCCATGCTTCCAGCATCTTGCGGCCCAGCCGGCCCAGCTATGCCGCCAAGCCAACCACTCAGGCGCACGGATCAATGGCGACAAAAGCGCCGGGACCACTGGACGAGCCTGCGGATATTCGCCCGGTGTGGCAGCCGGTGGCCAGGGAGGCCTCAGCACCGGTCCACATTCCACCGTTCCTGCAGCGCGCCCAGTAAGCGCCTTATGTAAGCGCAGTACTCCGGGAAACGCCGCTTTCGGCAGCAGGAAACCAGGCCCGCGTGTCGCGGACGTGTCAGCTGTCCTGGTGCCGCAATTGTGCGAGCCTGCTGGCCACTGCGTCCAGGTCTTGTGCGTCTTCAGCCATTGCCAGATACTTTTCCAGGTCCAGCACTGCGCGATCAGCCTGCCCCTGAACCGCCCAGGCCAGGCCGCGGTCGCGGTACTCGGTCCAGGCATCAGGCTGCAGCACGATGAGTCGGTCTTCCACGGCAATCAGTCGCTGCCAATCTTCCTGATTCTTGTGAATGTCCTTAAGATTGCGCAGCATTCGCCCAATGATGTCGCGCGGCGTGGCGGACTGCAGATACAGCCCAATTGGCATATCTAAATCTTCCTCGCGACCCGTACGCGGCTTGTAGGGCACCAATCGACCTGCCAGTTCATCACGGCTGAGTGACTGGCCGCTGAACGGGTCAATTACCACCTGACCCTTGGGCATATTGACCTTCACCATGAAATGCCCCGGAAAAGCCACGCCACGCGCATTCAATCCCAGGCCGCTGGCCAATTCCAGCCACAACACCGCCAGCGTGATCGGAATACCGCGGCGGGTTTTCAGGACTGCATTGACGTAACTGTTGTCGGGGTCGTAGTAGTCATTGACATTGCCAGCAAACCCCAGGTCATGAAAGAAAAACTGGTTCAGGGAACGCAGCTTTTGCAGCGCTGGTGCGTCCGCTGGCAGTCGGCGCTTCAGGCGCGCCAGCAGCTGGTCGACATCGCCCAATACCTGCTGCACGTCCAGGTCAGGATATTCATCCATGGCCAGACTGACTGCGGCCTCCAGCAAGGGAAAGTGCTCGTCACTTTCAACCAGACTGGTGAAATATTGCAGGTTGGAGGGAACGGCAAAATTGAGTTGCATACCGATACTTTCTCACAAATCAGGCCCTTCGACACAGCTTTGGTATCAAAGTTGGATGATGCGGCAGTGCAGCAGAAACGGACGACTCACCTTGCTTCAGCGACGCAACAATTGTCTAAGCTGCAATCCCGAGAGTCTCAAAGCTATAAAATAAATAGCAGATGAGGCAAGCAATACGGCGGCCAGAAGGCCTATTCTTTGTAAGGAATGGCTTTTCAGACCGATCCAGTCGACACTTCTGGCGGCCCACAGCAAAAACAGAGCCAGCAAGGCACTGGCCGCCATGACCCGTCCGGCAAAGGCACCCCAGCCCGGGACAGGCTGGTAATTGCCTCGACGCATCAGTCCCAGCAGCAGCCACACGGCATTGATCAGCGCGCCCAGGCCAATCGCCAGTGCCAGCCCAGCGTGCTGCAACAGCGGCACCAGCGCCAGGTTCAGCAGTTGGGTGATGACCAGCACCACCACCGCAATTCGCACCGGCGTACGGATGTCCTGGCTGGCGTAAAAACCTGGCGCCAACACCTTGATCGCCACCAGTCCCACCAGACCCGCGCCATAACCCATCAGTGCGCGGGTAGTCTGCAGGACATCGCGGTCGGTGAAAACGCCATAGTGGTAGAGCGTGGCCACCAACGGCTGAGCAAAAGTCAGCAGCGCGACGGCACTCGGCACCGCCAGCAGCACGACTATGCGCAGGCCCCAGTCGAGCATGGCGGAGTATTTGACGGCGTCGTTATCGGCTTTGGCTGCTGCCAGTTGCGGCATCAACACCACACCGATGGCTACACCCAACAGAGCCGTTGGGAACTCCATCAGGCGGTCGGCATAGGTCAGCCAACTCACACTGCCGGGCGTCAGGTGCGAGGCGATCTGGGTATTGACAAGAAGCGATATCTGCGCCACGCTGACGCCCAGCAAAGCAGGAAGCATCAATTTAGCTATGTTTTTTGTAGCTGGATCGGACCATGCTGAGCTGACTACTGACCATTTCAATGAGATCCTGGGCAGCAGGCCCAAGCGCAGCAAGGCCGGAACCTGGACGCCCAGTTGCAGTGCGCCGCCTACCATGACGCCTGCCCCCAGGGCATAGACCGGCTCGATTCCGCGGGCCTTGAACCATGGCGCGAGCAGCCAAGCGGCGCCAATCATCGCCACATTGAGCAGCACCGGCGTGGCCGCCGGCACCGCGAACCGACGCCAGGTGTTGAGCACGCCCGAAGACAGCGCCACCAGCGACATGAAACCGATATAGGGGAACATCCAGCGCGTGAGGAACACCGCTGCCTCAAAACCGCGCGGCTCCTGCTTCAATCCGCTGGCCATCAGCCAAACCAGCACCGGGGCGCCCGCAACGCCGGCCACACAGGTGAGCAGCAGCGCCCAGGTCAGCAGCGTCGCGACCCGGTCAATCAGTAATTTGGTCTCAATCTCGCCATGTTGGGACCGGCTGGCCGCCAGCACCGGCACAAATGCCTGGCTGAATGCGCCTTCAGCGAACAAGCGGCGAAACAGGTTGGGAATACGAAAGGCGACGTTGAAGGCATCGGTCATGGCACTTGCGCCAAAAGTCGAAGCAATCAGCAGTTCCCGCACCAAACCGGTGATGCGCGAAACCAGCGTTAGCGCAGAGACAGTGGAG
>JANOLL010000002.1:0-6949 GCA_031419775.1 Polaromonas sp.
TTGGGTGTTTACACGGTGCGAGTCGACCCATCTGACTCATTATTTGACGAGGGAATGACCATGAACAAGACAATCAAAAAATTAGCCCTGGTGATGGGTGCGCTGGCTGCAAGTGGCTCGGTGATGGCCGCGACGCAGGACTTGACCGTCAAAGCCGAGGTGGTCCCCAGCTGCATCTTTGGCGCGCCAGCGACTCTGGACTTTGGTACGCTCTCGCTAACAGATTTGAAAGCAGGAAAAGTCGAGGCTGGTGCCGCTGCAGTGAAAATTACCTGCACGGTTGGCGCAGTGCCCGCCAAACTTTATGGGGCCGCAAACCGGGTCATGGCCAATGGCTTGAATACACTGGCCTATGAGGTCTATACAGACATTAGCCGATCGGTGGTACTGGCGTCAAGTAACTCTGCATTCGCAGCCCCTGTGCTGGCCAACGGGCTGGAGCAATCCATTCCCCTCTACGGCAGAGTAGCACCCTCGCAGGAAACCAAACCGGCAGGCAGCTACACCCAAAGCCTGTTACTCACGGTCGAGTTTTAAGCCGGCGAGTGGTGCGGTCCTGAACCCTGCAGAGCTTGCACTTATGATCCTTTTCATGACGCGCCATGCAGTGTTGATCGGGGTCTTGGCCAGCTGGTTTTGCCTCGGGTCTGCGACTGCCATGGGTGTTTCACCGATTTTGGTCGAGCTGTCGCCCACCCGACGCGTCGCATCGGTGACGCTGACCAACCCGGCCGCCAACCCCAAGTCGGTCCAGGCCCAATTGTTGACCTGGGTTCAGCAAGAAGGCATTGACCAGTACGCCGAAACCGACGCCCTGATCGTGACGCCCGTTATCGCTCAAATCACCGCGGGCGGTACGCAGGTCTTCAGGGTTGCGCTTCGTAGCCGCGTCGCATTACCGGTCGAGCAGGCTTACCGACTGATTCTTGAAGACGTCACCGAAGAAAGCGCGTCATCATCGGCATCGAACGTGAACCTCCGGTACCGCATCAGCATGCCCGTGATGTCGGCTCCTCTGGAACCGGGTCGGCCCATGCCCCGATGGAGCTTGTGCCCTGCGCCGCCCGGTAAAACCTGCGTACGACTCGACAATGGCGGCAACCGCCGGCTGCGGTTGTCGACCCTTGTCCTGGAGGGCAGGGAAGGTTGGCGTCGGGAAGTGAGCGGCGCTGGAACCGTGTTGGCGGGAGCCTGGAAGGAATGGCGTTTTGACCAGCTCCCCGGACAAAGCAGCCCCACGCGGGTGAGCGCCGACGTTGAGGGCAGCTTGATGCAGGGCGAACTCACCCCTGTGCACTGAGCCGAGGAACGTCCGGTGCAAGGCAAACCGCGTCACTGGGCTAGCCGATGCCTACGCGCTGGCGCAACACTGCTGCAACCCTCGCTGCATGCACCGACGCTGTGGACGCTGCTAGGCGTTGGACTGCTGATGGCGACGTCGAGTGCCGCCCGCGCGCAGAGCGTTGAAGAGGCACTCTACCTGAAGCTCTCGACCCTTCTGCAGCGCGCCAATTCCGGCGAGCCATCCGCCCTGCCGACGCCTGCCACCAGTTCTTCCAGCCTGCCCCGACCGGATCAAGCCCGTTCCAGCAAGCCCCGGGTGGAAACGCTGCTGCTGGATATGCGCATCAACAACCAGGCGATCTCGGGCGTGGTCCAGGCCGAGCAATCTCCCGGAGGTCCCCTGCTGCTACCGGCTGACGCCTGGCAAGAAGCGCGCCTTGCGCCTGCTGGTGGCATTAGAACGCTGACCGACGGCTCGCCTGCCTATGCGCTGGAGGCGGTGCCAGGCGTGAGCTACCGAGTCAACCGTGAGAGCCAAAGCATTGACATCACCGCTCCCGCCGCTGCGTTCATGGGCTCCACGCTCAAACTTCAAAACGACATGCCCACAGCGCCACCGCGTCCACCACCAGGTTTGCTGCTCAATTACGACGTATCGCTAAGCGGCAACACGGCCGGTGGCCCGGTCAGCAGCGGCGCCCTCCTTGAAGCCATCGCCTTCAGCCGGTTTGGCAGCTTTGTCAGCTCCACCCTGATCCGGAACGAAGGGGGTCTGCGCAGCATGGAGCGGCTCGATACTTTCTGGCGTTACGACATACCGGAGCGTCTGGAAACCCTGGTGGTGGGCGACACCGTGGGAGTGGGGGGCGGCTGGAGCCGTCCTGCTCGTTATGGGGGCGTGCGGTGGGGCCGCGATTTCAGCCAGCGACCAGGTTTTGTGACCTTTCCCCAATTGTCCTTGAGCGGCGAAGCGGCACTGCCTTCTACCGTGGACGTGCTGGTCAACAACGCCCGCCGCAGCAGTCAACAAGTGCCGCCAGGTCCATTTGATCTGACGAATGTGCCGGTCGTCGCCGGCGCGGGTGAAATCAACCTGGTGGTGCGCGATCTGCTCGGGCGCGAGACTGTGCTGCGACAGAGCTATTACATAGCGCCCCAGCTGCTGGCTGTCGGCCTCACAGATTATTCATTCGAGGCCGGTCGGCTGCGCTCGGGTTACGGGCAAAGCAGCCGCTACGGTGACGTCTTTGGAGCGGCCACCTGGCGCCAGGGCTTGAGCACGCGCTTCACCGGCGAAGTTCGCCTCGAAGTGCAGGCCGAGCGCCGCGCCGCGGGTGTGGAACTGACCGGACTGATGGACGATTTGGGCTTGGGCCGGTTAGCACTGGCGAGCTCAAGCGGCAGCATGCAGGGTGTGGCCGAGCGAGGCAACTTGCTGCGTTTGAGCATGGAACGCAGCACGCCGAGCGGTGGCGGCGCACTGCAGTACCAGCGCACCAGCCGGGGCTTTGCGCCATTTGGCGAAGCCACTGGCCCACTGGTAGCGGCGCAACGGGCCCGCGAAAGCTGGCTGGCCAGCGTGGGCGGCACCCTCTGGGGACAGGTGACCAGCGGCCTCAATTACGTGAGCCAAACCCGTTGGGACGGCGACAGCATTAAAACCGCGGGCTTGTCACTCAATGCGCCTTTGTGGCGGCGCGTCGGGCTGGGCGTGACCTTGAATAAACGACTCGATGGCGACCGGGCCTGGCAGGCCGGAATCAACCTGAACCTGACCCTTGACGATGGCATCCAGATGGCAGCTCGCTCGGATATTGCTCGGGATGCCAAAGCCACGGCCAGTGTTTCTGCCGCGAGCAACCCACCCGCCGGCCCGGGTCTGGGTTGGCGTACCGAAATCTCCACTATCGACAGCCAGCGCGCACGCGCCGGACTGCAATACAACACCAGTCAAACCGAACTGGCTTTGGAAGGGGCGTCTGACAGTCGGGGCAGGGTAGCCACCCGCGCAGGCGCACGGGGCTCGCTTGGATGGCTTGCGGGAATGCCGTTTGCCTCCCGGTCCATCGGACAAGGGAGTTTTGCGGTGGTGGAAGTCGAAAACATGGCGGGTGTGCCGATCCGCCGCAGCAATCAGGTGGTTGCCGAAACGGATCAGCGCGGCCTGGCATTCGTTCCCGGCTTGCTGCCCTGGCAAAAAAACGAGATTGCGATTGACCCGGTAGACCTGCCGCTGGACGCCGAAATTGCCGAGACGATCAAATATGTGACGCCCTTTTCCGGAAGCGGCACGCTCATCAAGTTTGCAGTCCAGCGCCAGCGGCAAGCCCTGGTTGTCCTGCTACAAGCCGACAGCCAGCCGGTACCCGTCGGCACCAAAGTCAAGCTGCTGCCCAGCGGCGCGGAGTTTGTGGCGGGCCGGCGTGGCGAGGTCTGGCTAAGTGGCCTGGCTGCCGTGCGTCAGCCGGTGCAGGTCACCTGGCCAGCGGGCAGCTGCCAGCTGGATCTGGCCGTGCCCGTGACCGACGGTGACGCGCCGCTGAAAATAGGCCCCATCGCCTGTGGAAAGAAATGATGTGACCGACGCGACCCACTGCCCACGCGGCAAAACCTGGCAATGGCGCTGGACGCTGGCCGGATTGGCAGCCCTGATAGCGAGCAGCGCTGCCCAGGCGGGCTGCACGGTCAGCTCTACCGGAATGGCTTTTGGAGCCTATCAGCCCCTGACCGTATCCGGCAGCCTGGTGTCGAGCGACAAAACCAGCGATGCCAGCATCGCGATGGTCTGCACAGGTATTTCTGTGCTCAGCAGCTACACCCTCGCGCTCGGCCCCAGTACGGTGGGTCCTGGAGACCGTGTCAGCAACCGCTACCTGGCCAACACCAGTGGCGGGGCAGACATGCAGTTCAATATTTACACCAATCCGCTGCATACCACCGTGTGGGGCAACGGCAGCAGCGGCAGCCTGATCTCTGGCGTGATCCCCATCAGCCTCGGCAGCACCACGCAAACCGTGACGGTTTATGGCCGCATTCCCGGAGGGCAAGCCACTCTCAGGGCAGGTTCTTTTTCAGGGTCCTTGCTGATAACCTTGACTTACAACCCTTGAGGTGGCGTCAGCTGGGCCCGACCTGAAGTTCAGGTCTCCGCCTCCAGAACCGGTGGACGGAAAAGTTCATAGTGCGACAACTTGCCACCCACGAAAGTGCAGGTCACCTGAGATTGCGCACCATCAGCCCAGACAAAAACTTCTGGCTGTTCATCCTTGCCTGATTGCTGGGACCCGAGCGCGCGGGTCATCGCCACCACATGCAAAAGCGTCATACCAGGCTTGAGTTTGGCATTGAGCATGACGGCGCTGTCGACATAGCCAATCGGTCGGCCGGTGGCACGTTTGAGCACCTGCATCATGCGGCTGAAATGCAGCAGCATCCAGAACACCAACGCGCTGACTACCGCCGCGATGCCGGCCCAGCCATAAGACCGGTAAGCCAGTCCTGCCCCCAAAAGGGCAGCAACTGGAATGAGAATTTTTTGAACGTTCATGGTGCCATTTTCGCTGCCTCGCCGCACTGGCCAGCTGCAAGGAGCGGATAGCAGCCACAAATCACCACTTGACCGGCTGAATCGCTATGGCAAGTCCCACCACAATTCTGGCATCAACCCGCGACCTAGCGCACGCTAAACGGGGATTGGTAGGGCCGGCCGAACGGTACCCCCGCTACCACCGTTCCAATGGGCCGTAAGTGGCGCTGCCCCTGGCGCTGGTTGTTGCGGGTGTCCACAAAGGCTACCGGGCCTTCCACCAGTTCCATGATGGACAGGTCGGCAGGCGCCCCAAGCTGCAAGGTGCCATGTTTGGGAATTCGCCCAATCACGCGTGCTGGCGCGGTAGTAGACATGCTGATGACCTCCGGGAGCGAGAACCCGAGGCCAATCATCTTGCTCATGACCCAAGGCAAGTAGGGCATGCCCGGGGTATTTCCGGAAACCACGTGGATATCACTTGAAATGGTGTCGGGGATGCAGCCCTGCGCGATCGCGGCCTCAGCGATGGTGTAGTCAAAACTGCCACCACCATGGCCTATATCGAAAATCACCCCGCGCCTTTTGGCCTCCAGTGCGGCAGGTAACAACTTGCCATCCTGCACAATATTGGTCCCCATGCCGGCATTATTGGGCGAACCGGAATAGCAATGTGTGAGCACATCGCCGGGCCTAAACAGATCCAGAATTTGCGACATCAGTTGGCGATCAGCGACGCCGCCAATATGACACATGACCTTCGCGGGAACCCCTGAAAGCTCACAAGCCTTGATGGCCCGCCGGAGCGGCTCCAAGCCATGCTGGGCGATGACGTTCTCGCTCATGCGCACTTTCACGCCAAGAACCATATCGGCATTTTCTGCCACGGTACGGGCCGCGGCTTCCGGACGCGCGTAATCGATATTAAACAGTTCAGGGATCGGAAAACCCGCCAGGCCCGCCACGGCGATGTGAACAAAAGCAAACTGGCGTGTGCGTGAAGCCGGCACGATAAACCGGCGGTACGCAGCGAAGTTATTGGCGCCTGCGTCGCCGGCCGAGACGACCGTCGTTGTGCACTGGTGGGCTACTAGCTCGTCAGCCGGTATACCAATTGCCGATCCGTAGGGAAATGTATGACAGTGCAGGTCTATCAGGCCAGGCGTAACCAGTCGACCACCAGCGTCCATTACGCGCTGCGCACGATCAGGCGCGATGGTGGGTTCAATGGCCTCAATCAGACCAAAACGAATGCCGATATCCCGCATGCCCGAGAGGCCTTGGCTCGGGTCGAGCACATTGGCATTTCGAATAAGCAGATCAAACTTGTCTGTGGGTGCCATGGCAGCTAAAGCCACGCCCGGCAAGGCCCCCAGCGTAGCCACTGAAGCAGCCGTTTTAACAAACTGGCGACGCGAAGAAATTTCCATAATGACCTTGACGAGGTGGGTAGACGAGTGGCCATACTGCTTACAGCACGCTATCTCGTCAAGCGTGCTTACCCGGCTGCACCCGAAAACCCACGCTGCAGTAATCTTCTGAGTGTCGGGTGTCGTGGTGGCATCAAATCAAACCCTTACTAGAGCGATCGCACCACTTCTAGCGCCTGTTCAATCCGTTCCACGGCGTGGATCGTGAGGCCCTCAAAGGCTTTGTCGTTCTTTTTAGGCGCGTTGGCCTTAGGTACGACCGCCACATTAAAGCCAAGCTTGGCGGCTTCTTTCAATCGCTCCTGACCGCGTGGCGCAGGGCGAACTTCGCCGGCCAATCCGACTTCGCCAAAGGCAACAAAGCCCTTGGGCAGTGGCCTGCCGCGCAGGCTGGAAGTGATGGCCAGCAGCACCGCCAGATCGGCGGCGGGCTCGGTGATACGCACACCGCCTACTGCGTTGACAAACACATCCTGGTCCATGCAGGCCACGCCGGCATGCCGGTGCAGCACCGCCAGCAGCATGGCCAGGCGATCCCGGTCCAGCCCCACGCTTAGGCGCCGGGGCGAGGGCCCGCCGCTATCCACCAAGGCCTGGATTTCGACCAGCATCGGCCGCGTGCCCTCCAAAGTGACCATCACGCAACTGCCGGGCACTGGCTCGGCGTGTTGGCTCAGAAAAATCGCGCTTGGGTTACTCACCCCTTTGA
>JANOLL010000003.1:0-15086 GCA_031419775.1 Polaromonas sp.
CATCGGGTGATTGCCGAGTCATCACGCGTACGGTCCATGCCGCGGCTCTACTTCTCCGGCGGCATTCCGCCAGAGCATCGGGTTCTGGTGGTGATCCCCTGCATGCTGACCTCCGCCGCGTCAACGCGTGAACTCACCGAACGGCTGCGCCTGCACTGGCTGGCCAGCCTCGAAAGCCACGCGCAGTTCGCGTTGCTATCGGATTGGGCCGATGGGAATCAGCCTAGCATGCCGCCCGACGAGGCCTTGTATCAGGACGCACTGAAGCAGATCGCAGAACTCAACGAAGTTTATCCGGCAGCAGCCGGCCAGCTGCCGCGGTTTATTCTCATCCATCGCAAGCGGAGCTGGTGCAGCACCGAAGAAAAATGGCTGGGTTGGGAACGAAAGCGCGGCAAGTTGGAAGCATTGGTGAGCCTGGTAGCCACCGGAAACGTCGCCGCACACCCCCGGTCGGCTGACTTCATCTCTGACGGCATTCCCGGCGGGATTCCATTAGCGAGCGACACACGCTACATCCTGACGCTGGACAGCGACACTGGTTTGCCACCGGCAGCGCTGCGCGAACTGGTATCGATCGCGGCGCACCCTCTCAATGCACCGTACCTGGACACCAGCAACCGCCGTGTCACGGGTGGTTATGGCGTTTTCCAGCCGCGGGTGATCACGCCATTACCCGATACCCGAAAGCGCTCACTGTTCCATACGCTGATTGCAGGGCAATGCGGTATTGATCCCTACAGCAGTGGCACGTCTGATCTGTACCAGGACCTGTTCGGCCTTGGCACGTTCACCGGTAAAGGCCTGCTCAATGTGCGGGCCGTTCATGCCGCACTGGACCGACGCCTCCCCGATGAAACCGTGCTCAGCCATGACCTGCTGGAAGGCACGATTGCCCGCTGCGCTTACATCAGTGATGTCGTGCTGGTGGAAGAACACCCGCACCATGCGGGCGTCGATGCGTCTCGCCATCACCGGTGGACACGCGGCGACTGGCAGCTTCTGCCCTTGATGCTGAGGGCCAGGCAGTTCGGTATCGACGCCCTGGGTATCTGGAAGATGCAGGACAACCTTAGACGCTCACTGGTGATCCCGGCTTCTCTTGCGCTCCTGGTATGGGTCATCTTCACCGACGCCCTGCCCCTGTCCCTGGCCATCGGGGTGGTAACCGCAGCCTGTCTGGCCGGGCCATTGCTGGGCGCGTTGGCGGGGTTGATGCCGACTCGCCGCGGGATAGCACTGAGGCATTTTTTCCATGTCGGCATGACGGAGGTCTGGCGTGCGGTGGGTGCCGCAGCCTGGCAATTCAGCCAGTTGGCACTCCAGGCTGCCCTGTTGACAGATGCTATCGTCCGCTCCACCTGGCGCCTGGCGGTAAGCCGTAAGCACCTTCTGCAGTGGACCACTGCGGCTCAAGCACAGGATTCGGCCAGCTATGCGCTGGGCGCATTTTTGCAGCGGCATGCGCTGGTCTGCGGCGCGTGTCTGGCGCTCGCGTTGCTGTCTTTGCGTAGTCCGCATCCGGTGGCCGGCATGTTTCTTTTTCTTCTCTGGGCGTCCGGTCCGGTTGTTGGGTGGTGGGCCAGCAAACCGCCGGATGAGCCCAGAGCCAGTCGTCTGAGCAGCGACGAGAAATCCTATCTGTTGGACCTCGCGCGCGACACCTGGCGCTTCTTCGAGCAGTGTGTGGGACCACAGGACAACCACTTGCCCCCAGATAACCTGCAGATCGACCAGGAGCCGACGCTCGCCCACCGCACTTCGCCCACCAACATCGGCCTGTATTTGCTGGCTGCAGCTTGCGCTCGCCAATTTGGCTGGCTGTCCACCCCGGACTTGATCACGCGCTTGCAAAACACGCTGGCAACCGTCGAGCGACTGCCCAAGCATGACGGACATTTGCTCAACTGGTATCAGACCGAAACGCTGGAGGTGCTGCAGCCAGCCTATGTCTCAACAGTTGACAGCGGCAATCTGGCAGGCCACCTGCTGGCAGTGGGCGGCCTATGCGCCAGCCTCGCGCAGCAGACCGGCTGCCCAGAAGCTGAAGCCAATGCACTCAGGCAAATTGCCACACAGTGCCAGGGCCTGTGCGTGGGCATGAATTTTTCGGGCCTCTACAACGCCAAGCGGCATCTGTTTCACATTGGTCTTCGCGTCCACGAGCACAGTTTGGATACGAGTTATTACGACCTGTTGGCCTCAGAGTCCCGTTTGGCCAGTTTTTTGGCGATCGCCAAGGGTGATGCACCTGGCCGTCACTGGATGTCGCTCAGTCGGGCTTTTTTATCCGTCGGGGTCACCCCCGGGCTCAAGTCGTGGTCGGGATCGATGTTCGAGTACCTGATGCCCTCGCTGGTGATGGAGGAACCGGCTGAGGGCCTGCTGCATCTCTCCAGCCTCGCTGCCGTGCTGGAGCAGCAAACATTTGGACGAGACCACAAGCTGCCCTGGGGTGTATCGGAGTCGGCCTACTTTGCTCAGGATCACTCTCTGGCGTACCAGTATTCTCCCTTTGGCGTGCCACGGCTGGCCCTGCGCCGTACGCCGACTGGCGAGCACGTTGTGGCGCCCTATGCGACGGTCATGGCCGCCATGCTGACACCACGCGATGCCATTGCGAACCTGCGCCACCTGGAGCGCCTTGGCAGCCGCGGCGATTATGGGTTCATGGATGCGGTGGATTTCACGGCCTCCCGTCAGCGCCATGACGAGACCTTCACCGTGGTCAAAAACTACATGGCGCATCACCAGGGGATGTCGCTGGTGGCGCTTTGCAATGTCTTGTGCGATCAGGCGCCGCGCCGCTGGTTTTCTCAAACACCCCTGGTGGAGGCCTACAAGAGTCTGCTGCATGAGCGCTGTCCGCTTCAAATCATCCGGACGGCCAATCCGCGAAGCCTGCCCGCTTTTGCCCAGGAGAGCATTGCCAGCATTTTCCAGTCACGCAGAATCAATCCGGTCAGTGGCCAGTGGCAGCCGACCCACTTGCTGTCCAATGGACGTTACAGCGTCGCCCTTCGAGCCAACGGCGCGGGCGTCAGCTACTGGCGGCATAACCATCAGCGGCACAACATTAGCCGCTGGCGCGACGACTTGTTGCGCGACGAGTACGGGAGTTTCATCTACGTACGCAAACGGTCCAACATGCCGGGTAGGGCAGTCCGACCGGTCCACTCGCTCACGGCTCATCCGGCGCCACACGCGCTCTGGCAGTACAGCGCCTGCTTTCTGGCTGACCGCGTGCAATTCGACACGATCGCAAGCGAACTTGAAACCACCACGACGGTGCTGGTCAGTCCAGAGGACGACACCGAGCTGCGCACCGTGGTGCTCAACAACATGTCCGGCGACGACGCCATTTACGAAGTCATTTCTTGCTTTGAAGTGGTCCTGACCGAAGGTAAAGCCGACGAAGCCCATCCAGCTTTTTCAAACCTGTTTGTAGAAACCGCCTGGCATCCCGAATGGCGGGCATTGCTGTTGTCCCGCCGACCGCGTCTGCAAGGCGAGGACGCGCTGTCGATGGCCCACTTTCTGGCCGAGGCCGATGCAGACATACTGGGCATCAGCTGTATTGCAGATCGACAGACTTTTTTAGGCCGTAACCGCAGGCGCAGCCAGCCCGCTCTTTCCTCCCAGGCCTGGCTGCACGACGGCGTCAACGACGGCGGTCAACCCGTCAATGGCCTAGACCCCGTGGCCTGTCTGCGCGTCACGATACGGATCGCTGCTGGCGGCGTGGCACGCCTGAGCTTCGCAACCACCGCTGCCCAGGACAAAACTGACCTGGCCAGCCGGATCGACAAATACCTGCAGCCCATGCACATTGAGCGAGCCGCCCGGATGGCGGCGACCCTGGCGCAGGTGCGCCTGCGGGATCTGGGTATCGATCTGGACGAAAACGCAGCGCTGCAAGACCTCACCACAGCCCTGATGTACAGCTGCACGCGCCCGGTAACCAGCACCGGGCCGATTGACCAAAGGCAGCTTTGGCGTTTCGGCATCTCGGGCGACAAGCCGATGTTGCTGGTACGCATACATGCCAGCGAGGGTCTGGGCTTGGTGCAATCCTTGCTGCGTGCGCAACCCTGGTGGAGTTTTGGCGGATTGGCCACCGACGTCGTGGTGCTTAACAGTGAAGACAACTCCTACCTGTCTCCGCTGCAGCGCGAGATCCTGGCACAGCGTGACCGACTGAACCAAAAAGCGCAGCACAGCTTTCCGCCCAGCGATGAAGCTGGTTTTTTCCTGCTGCGAGACCATGAGGTCAGCCTGTCGGAAAAAGCCACGTTGTCTGCACTTGCCCGGGTGACCTTCACAGCAGACGGCAGACCGCTTGAGACCCAGGTTGCGGCCCTGCGGGGGGTGTGGGGCCAACCGCGCCCGGTCGAAGCTGGGACTTCGCCAGAACGGGTTGCTGAACTGCCGCTTAACCGCATGATGCCAGAGCCCATCACTGTCTCTGCGCCAGCTGGACATTTTGATGCCTTGAGTGGCGAATTTGCTTTTGAGGTGGGCGCCTCCCGTCGGACCGCGCGGCCGTGGATCAATGTGATCTCCAATCCGTCTTTTGGCTTTCAGGTGTCCGAGGCCGGTAGCGGCTACACCTGGGCAACCAACAGTCGCATGCATCAGATCACGCAATGGAGCAACGACCCGGTACAGGACCCTGGGTTTGAACATTACCTGTTGCAGGACATCGACACCCGAAAACTGTTGCATTTTGCAGCAGCTGCCGATCCCTCTTTGGGTGCCGCGACAAATCCGCGCACACACCAGGTTCGTCATGGCCAGGGGTATACCGTTTTTGAATCTTTCCATGAGCACCTGCACCTGCAGGTCACCTTTCTGGCAGATTGCATTGATGCGGTGAAAGTGGTCGGGATACGGCTCCACAACCAGGGTGCCCGGGCGCGCAAATTACGCGCACTGGCGATGGTCGAGTGGCAACTTGGATCGGTCCGCACCGATCGCCGCACCCTCAAAACCTGGAGTCCGTCGACCTTGTCGGCTGTGATGGCGCAACAGCGCGAGACCCGCGCAGGGTTGGGCGGGGCGACCGCCTTCTTAGCATTGACCGGCCTGCCCGGACCCGTCCAGCGGACTTGTGACCGCGGCGAGTTTTTCGACATGGCTGGCGAATTCAGCCCGCCGAACACGTTGGGTCAGCGCCATGGCGGAGGGCTTGATCCCTGTGGTGCAGTAGCCAGCAACTTCAGTGTGGGCCCAGGAGAGAGCATCAGCTTTGGCTTTCTGCTGGGCCACGCCGCCGATGCTGAACAGGCCGAGGCGCTTGCCAAAATCTGGCTTGAGCGGTCGGGCGCGCAGGTGTTGCCGGAAGCCCTGGCGCGCGTCAAGGCGTACTGGAGCGATCTTCTGGGCAAGGTACAAGTTATTACGCCTGACCCTCTTTTCGATGCACTGGTGAACCGTTGGCTGCTGTATCAGACGCAAACGTCGCGTCTGTGGTCAAAGGCTGGTTTTTATCAGGCTGGCGGTGCGTTCGGATTCCGCGATCAATTGCAGGACTGTATGGCCTTTGCTGTCGTTGCGCCGCAGCAGCTGCGCCAGCAAATTCTTACGAATGCCTCTCGGCAGTTTGTCGAGGGGGACGTGCAACATTGGTGGCACGCGCCGGGCGGCGAGGGGGTGCGAACACATTTCAGCGATGACCTGTTGTGGCTGCCCTTTGCCTGTGCGCACTATCTGGACGTGACCGGCGACCTTGCCCTGCTAGACGAAAAAGTTGCTTTCCTTGATGGAGCCGCAATTCCTGAAGGTGCTGAAGACGCGTATTACGCGCCTGAACCCAGCGCTTATTCGGCCACGGTCTACGAGCATTGCGCCCGGACCATAGACCGCAGCCTGAAGACGGGCTCCCATGGTCTGCCGCTGATGGGAACCGGCGACTGGAATGACGGCATGAACCGGGTCGGCCATGAAGGCCGCGGCGAGTCCGTCTGGCTAGGGTGGTTTCTATGCAGTGTGGTGCAGAGCTACGCTCCCCTGGCGGAAGCCAGAGGCGAAACCAGCCGTGCTGCGACTTGGCGCCAAGCCAGACAAGGCTGGATCGTCGCCCTTCACAGTGAGGGCTGGGACGGCGAGTGGTTTCGCCGTGCGTTTTTTGACAACGGCGCACCACTCGGTTCCTCCCTCAATTCCGAATGCAGCATTGACCTGATTGCCCAGGCCTGGGCGGTACTCTCTGGCGCATCCACCGCCGCGTTTATCCAACCGGCCATGCAGGCAATGAATCAGCAACTGGTTGACCGCAATGCGGGGCTGCTGCGTCTGCTGACACCCCCGCTGGAGAAATCCGTCAACAACCCCGGCTACATTCAGGCCTATCCCCCCGGCGTGCGTGAAAACGGCGGTCAGTACTCGCACGCCGGTGTCTGGGCCATGATGGCGCAGGCCCAGACCGGCGACACGGAAGGCGCCTGGAAAAGCTTCAAAGCCTTGAGCCCGGCGCATCGGGCCGAGCACCATTGGCGTGGACCGGTGTACGGACTCGAGCCCTATGTACTGGCGGGCGACGTTTACGGAGCAGCGCCCTACATGGGTCGCGGCGGCTGGAGTTGGTACACCGGTTCAGCCGCGTGGCTGTATCGCGCGGCACTGGAAACGTTGTTGGGCCTGAGCATCCGCCAAGGGGAGCTTTCCCTTTCTCCGCGTGTACCGGCCAGTTGGCCATCGTTTGAGATCACGCTGCGTCTGCAGGCGAAGCATCTGATGCTGCTTTGGCAACGTTCTGATGTGCCGCTGGACCGGGGCCTGAAACCTGACCGGGTGCTGGCGCCTGGTGAAACCGTGAAACTGCAGGACCTGCCAGAGCGGGCCCTGCTGTTGGTCAAGAGCTCGACTGAACCCCAAATGTCGCTATCCATTCAGGAGCGTTCTATTAAAGCGCCTCCTGGGCCCAGTACTTGGTCGGCTGATATTTCTGCAAGCCTTGGGCCGATTGCTTGAACGCATGGGTTACGCAAGGGATGAACGCATGAACAGATTTCTCAATCGGCGCCGGAACTGGATCGTGCTTACCGCTGCGACAGCAGTGATCGTAGGCCTGGTGCTCCTCACCTTCAATGTGATGGGAGGAGAAAAAAAGATCGAGCGTCGCATTGATCGCGTTTATGCCTTGCAGGATCCACGTTTTTCACGGGAACTGGGCGTCTTGCTGGGGCCAGCGTTTGTTGGCGGCAATGCCGTCAAGGTCTTGCTCAATGGCAATGAAATTTTTCCGCCAATGCTTGCGGCCATTCGCAGCGCCAAGACCAGCATCAACTTTGAAACTTATATCTATTGGTCAGGCGAGATCGGCCAGCAGTTTGCGGATGCGCTGGCGGCTCAAGCCAGAAAAGGAGTGAAGGTCAATGTTCTGCTCGATTGGGTCGGCAGCGCAAAAGTCGACGAGGCTCTGGTCAGAGACCTGCTGGCAGCGGGCGTCGAAATTCGCAAGTTTCATCCGCCGCACTGGTCACATCTTGGCAGACTGAACAACCGGACCCACCGCAAACTCCTGGTCGTAGACGGCCGGATCGCGTTCCCGGGCGGGGTGGGCATTGCGCCGCAGTGGACTGGACGAGCGCAAGATCCTGATCACTGGCGCGACACTCACTTTCAGGTGGAAGGTCCAGTAGTCGGTCAGATGCAGGCCGTATTTCTGGACAACTGGATCAAGGTAACCGGCCATGTTCTGCACGGGGAAAATTACTTTCCCTCGCTGACTCCGGTTGGCGACGGCCAAGCGCAAATGTTCAGCAGTTCTCCATCCGGCGGAAGCGAGAGCATGCAACTGATGTACCTGCTCGCCATCACTGCCGCGACGACTTCAATTGACCTGTCGGCGGCGTATTTTGTACCGGATGATTTGACGCTTAATGCACTGGTCGAAGCCATCAAACGGGGCGTCAAACTCAGAGTGGTGGTGCCGGGTAAGCACATTGACAGCGAAACGGTGCGAAGCGCCTCGAAAGCGCGCTGGGGGCCACTGCTCTCACAGGGTGCCCTGATTGCGGAATACGAGCCGACCATGTACCACTGCAAAGTCATGATTGTCGATGGACTGCTGGTGTCGGTGGGATCGACCAACTTTGACAACCGGTCGTTTAGGCTGAACGACGAGGCAACCCTCAACATTCTTGATGCGGGCTTTGCCAAAATTCAAACCAAGATCTTCGAAGACGATCTGCGTCTAGCGCAACCGGTCACATTTGCGCAGTGGCAAGCCAGACCGCTCACGGAAAAGATCAGTGAAGCTCTCGCTTCGCTGCTGAGATCTCAGCTGTGAACGGTGCAGGGTGTTTGCTGCAAACATCCGGCCTTGTAAAACGCTTATAGTGACGTACCCACTGCCAGTGACTTTCGTTGTCCGCTCGCCTCACCATGCTGTTGAAGATTCAAAGGTCCGATTTTTGGGCATGCCGCTTTGGCTGGCTCCTGGGCATCATGCTGCTCTTGCCAGTTGCTCAGACGCTGGCTTCGTCGCACCTGATTTCTCACCGGCCTTTCAGCGCAAGTACCCCGTCAGACAGCCATTCATCACTGGACCAGGAGCGCTGTGACACCTGCCTGAGCAGCGCCGCGCTGGGTTGCGGCGCTTTGGCTGTCGAATTGTCCTCGCCAGTGCAAGTTTTGCTGCCTCGCAATGAGTCACACTTCCCTTTTCGCCAGGTCTCCCGGGTCCGCGAAGAAGCAGCCTACGACAGCCGGGCCCCGCCCACGATTCCGACCTGATAGCTGAGTTCCTGTATTCATCCTGCGGCAAACGCGGATGAATGCAATCCATCATCATCGTCCGGAGCCTTTCACTCATGTCCAGATTTTTATCCGCGAGCATCACGCTCGCGCTAACCGCCCCCCTATTCGCTGTCGCCGACACGCCACCCACCGCTCCAGCTGAGATCAAGGCACTCAAGCAGGATATCGAAGCACTTCGTGCAGCCTATGAGGCCCGCCTGCAGGCACTGGAGCAGCGTCTGCTCGCCGCGGAGACAAATTCAGTCGCACGTAGCCAGACGTCGACCGCCTCCTCTTCCGCGATACCTCCCGCTGCCCCAATCGCCGGCGGCGGGAATGCGTTCAATCCCGAAATTTCATTGATTCTTTCTGGCGGCTACACCCGAACTCTGCGCGATCCGGCAAATTACAGGGTGACGGGCTTTCAGGTGCCAGCAGACGGTGAGGTGGGTCCGGGAACACGGGGTTTCAGTCTTGCAGAGTCAGAGTTGCGTCTGGCGGCCAATATTGATCCCTACTTGCGTGGCGTGGCCAATATTGCGCTGGGATCTGACAACACTGTTTCGGTAGAAGAAGCCTTCGTCCAGACCACTTCTCTGGGGAATGGCTTGTCTGTCAAGGCAGGACGGTTTCTTTCCCATATTGGTTACCTCAACCGGCAACACGCGCACACTTGGGACTTTGTGGACAACCCATTGGCCTACCAGACCCTGCTCGGTACCCAGTATCGGGACGACGGATTACAGCTCACCTGGCTGGCGCCAACCGATCGCTATATCGAGCTAGGCGCCGAGGTGGGTCGCGGACGCAGCTTTCCCGGAAGTGACACCAGTCGCAATGGCGCAGGAATGTTTGCGCTGACGGCCCATACTGGCGGCGACATTGGCGTCAGCCACAGCTGGCGCGCCGGTCTGTCGCGCTTGAGCACCCAAGCCAGCGAGCAGAATCTAACTGCACAGGACAGCTCGGGCAGCCTGGTAAACAACGCTTTCAGCGGAAAAACCAACATCTGGATTGTGGACGGTGTCTGGAAATGGGCGCCCAACGGCAATTCCACCCAGACCAGCTTCAAACTGCAGGGTGAGTATCTGCGAAGCAACCGAAACGGCATCCTGACTTATGACACCGCGAACGCCAACATCGGCGACGCCTACAGAGCCGTTCAATCGGGCTGGTATGCGCAGGGGGTGTATCAATTCATGCCCCGATGGCGGCTGGGTCTGCGCACTGAACGCTTGAATGCAGGTTCGCCAGACTTTGGCATCAACACCGCAGCGCTGGCCAGCAACCCCTACCGGCCAAGCAAAAACACGCTGATGCTTGACTACAACCCGAGTGAGTTCTCGCGTTTAAGACTGCAGCTGGCACAGGACCGCTCGCGCCAGGGCATGGTCGACAACCAGATTTTCCTGCAGTACCAGATGAGTCTGGGCGCGCACGGTGGCCACAATTACTGATGCGGTTCAGGCCAGAAAGCGTTGCACATGAACTCCAGACCACTTTTGACTCTTTCGACCGGCTTGCTCCTGGCGCTAGCTTTGCCTGCGCAAGCCGCGGTGAAAGTTTTTGCCTGTGAACCCGAATGGGGAGCGCTGGCGCGCGAGCTGGGCGGCGATCTGGTTGAAGTGACCGTAGCCACCACGGCTTTGCAGGACCCACACCATATTCAGGCCAGACCAAGCCTGATTGCGCGGGCAAGAAATGCCGATCTGGTCGTGTGTACAGGTGCCGAACTTGAGGCGGGCTGGTTGCCTATCTTGCTGCAGCAGTCCGGCAATGCCAAGGTGCAGCCGGGCCGGCCCGGTAACTTTGCAGCGGCCGACTATGTTCGCAAGCTGGATGTTCCTGGGCAGACGGACCGTTCCCAGGGCGACGTGCATGCGGCGGGTAATCCGCATGTTCACACCGATCCGCGCAATATTGCCAAAGTGGCTACGGCCTTGAGCACACGGCTGGCTCAAATTGACCCCGGGCAGGCCGGACAGTATGCCCAGCGAGCTCAGGATTTTAATCAGCGCTGGCAACAGGCTATTGGCCGCTGGACGCTACAGGCGAGTCCCTTGAAAGGCATGACGGTGGTGTCTCAGCACAAGTCCTTTGTCTACCTGTATGACTGGCTGGATCTCAAGGAAGTCGCCGTGCTGGAGCCCAAGCCCGGTATAGAACCCAGTGCCGCCCATTTGCAGACGGTTCTGGTTTCACTGAAGAACACCCCCGCCCGCATGACGCTTTACTCGGCGTACCAAGACGGCAAGCCAGCTGAATGGCTGAGTCGCCATGCTGGGGTACCGGCGGTCAAGATACCCTTTACCGTGGGGGGCACGGATGGCGCAAAGGACTTGTTCAGCCTGTTCGACGACACCTTGGCCCGCTTGTTGACCGCGGGAGGAAAGCGATGAATTGGAACGCCCTCGACTGGGGCATCCTGGGGCCAGCGCTGATCGCAGGCCTGCTGGTACTGAGCACGCATGTGCCGCTCGGTACCCAGGTGCTCGACCGAGGGATAGTGTTCATCGACCTGGCTATTGCTCAGATCGCCGGCCTGGGTGTCATTGCTGCGCATGCCCTGGGCATGCCGGATGGCGGTGTGATGGTACAGCTCGCAGCGGTCACCGCAGCCCTGCTGGGCGCCCTGCTTCTAACTTGGACCGAGCGTCGGCTCCCCGAACAGCAGGAGGCGCTGATCGGTGTGCTGTTTATTCTTGCGGCGTGTTCCGGCATCTTGCTGCTTGCTGGCAACCCTCGCGGGGGTGAACATTTGAGAGACCTTCTGGTTGGCCAGATTCTTTGGGTCAGCACGACTCAATTGCTTTGGCTGGCCGCTGTGTCCGCGTTGCTGTTGCTTGCCATCTGGCAGGGGTGGGTCAAACGCTTGGGGCGATTCGGGTTTTATGCCGTTTTTTCGCTGGCGGTGACAGCCTCGGTCCAGGTCGTCGGCGTTTATCTGGTGTTTTCCAGCCTTATCATTCCGGCGCTTGGTGCGCGCCTGCTGCGCGGACCCCGACGTTATCTGGTCGCCTGGGCGACTGGTGCCGCTGCCTACGCCATTGGCCTGGGGCTGTCAGCCCTATTTGATCTTCCGTCGGGCGCTGTGATCGTCTGGTCGCTGGCGATCTGTGCGGTGGTAGCAGCCCAGACAATTGCTCGTCCCAGTAGCGCCCCGGAGCCGCCTTGAGCTGGTTGCTGGCGCGAACAGCCTTTATGGGTACTAGGAGACTGAAAATCCATCAGTTCTTTTTGCCCGCAGACAAATGCAACTCTGCAACTGGAACCCGGCGTCCATGGAAAACGGCAGCCGGCAGCAGATGTCAACAGCAAATGGTGAAGTTTGGGCCAAACCGGGGGTTTATTTTTTAGCTTTTTTCTTGCCTTGGGGTGCCACACCCATCATGTGCTCCAGCACCGAATAGACCGCCGCTGTGTCATCCGGCCCATGACCGAGCGCCATGGCCGCGTTGTAAATCGGCAGGCAAGCAGCAAACAACGGGGCTGGGGTGTCAGTGGCCTGCAACATGTCGTTGATCAGACGCATGTCTTTTTGCCAGGTCGAGACTTTCATGGTGGCTTCGCCCCAGGTGCGTTCAGCCATCACCGGCCCACGCACTGAGAACATGCGTGAGCCCCCGGCGCCATCGGCCACTACCCTGACAATCGTGGCGGCATCCAGACCCGAGCGTTCACCCATCAAAATGGCCTCCGCAGTGGACACATTGTGAATCGCCACCAGCAGGTTGGCGACCAGCTTCATGCGAATGCCGTTGCCAAACACGCCGACGTCGTAACGGGCGCGGGCAAACCCTTCGAACACCGGCGCAAACGCCTTGATGCCCTTGGCGTCACCGCTGGCATACACCGCGAGGTCACGGGTTAATGCCTGAGCCCCGGTACCCGACAGCGGGCAGTCGAGTAGCGTGATCTGGTGTTTGGCAAGCAACGCATGCGCACGCAGTTTTGCGGCCTCCGGCAGCGTGCTGGTTTCGGCGACTACCAACCCCTTAACGTTTGCCGCAATCAGTTCCGCGCACACCTGGTCCAGAACGGCTTCGCTCGGCAGCGACAGCACGATGTAACGACTTTGACGGGCCACGTCGGTGGTACTGGCGCACGGATTTCCACCGGCTTTCTTGAGCCTGCTGCATGCCTTGACCACAGGGTCATAGCCAAAGACGGTAAACCCAGCTTTGACCAAATTTGCCGACATGGCGGACCCCATGATGCCCAGGCCAATAACGCCCACGGCGCTCGACGTTGCGCCAGATGTTTTTGTTGTTGCATTCGCCATGAAAAAAATTTCCTAATTAGCCGTTGATGAATATCTTCCCACTCGCATGCTTGAGCCAGCTGAATCAGTCGGCAAGGCCCGATGCGGCCAGCTCCGGGGTTGATGCCTGTGCCCGTGCCGTCGATTTTTGAGCTTCGATGGCCGCGTTCACGCGCGGCATCACCTGCTCGGCCATCAGTTGCATGGAGCGCTTGGCCAGAACCGGGTCAACCCAGTCATGGCCTGCATAAAGAAGCGTACCGAAGTCGCCCACGTGCTCACGAAACGCGAGCAGCTGTTGCACCACTGAATCCACCGTACCGGCCAGCACCAGGCGCTTGGTCACATACTCTGGCGTAATAGCTTCGTTAGGCATGTCAGGGTCTGTTTTGAACAGATTGCCCCGACCGCCCGCACCCACCAGCTTACGGATCAACTGCTTGAAATAAAAGTGGTAAGGGCCATCGGTTCCGAACGCGTAACGTCGGGCAGTGGCTTCATCGTCGGCCACAAAAATACTCTTGGCAATGCGCCACTCGCTGGCTTGGGCCACAGCGCCCACAGCGGTACGGCCTTCCACATACTTGGGCCAATGGCTCTTGACCCACTCAGGCATCAGGAAGTTGGCGGAGATGGGCTGCCAGCCTCGCTTGGCCATTTCGGTCACACCCTGGGAGAAAGGCGCAACCGCCGTGCCCACGATCAAGGGGTGTGGTGTCTGGTAGGGCTTCATGATGTAACCCTGACCAATTTCAGGGATCATGGTCTTGGCCACCGACACATTCCAGTACTTTCCTTCGATGTTGTAAGGTGGCTCGGACTCCCAGATTTTGAGCACCGTGTTGATGCTCTCCACAAACATCTCATTGCGGTTGTTGCCAAAATTGCCGAACACCTCCGCGTCCGACATCAGACCGCCTGGGCTGATGCCCATGATGAAGCGCCCCTTGAGGAGGTGGTCCATCATGGCCGCCTGCGCGGCCACGGCCGCCGGGTGATTGTTGGGCATGTTGATGGTGCCCGTGCCCAGCATGATGTTCTTGGTTTCTGCAATCAGACTAGCCAGGAACACCATGGACGAGGTGACGGTTTCAGCCGCATCAGTCACGTGTTCACCCACATAAGCTTCGCTGAACCCCAGGCGGTCCGCAAGCAAGATGGCTTCGCGGTCTTCCTGCAGAGTTTCGGAGATATTGCGCCCTGGAGGGTGCAGCGGCATCATGAACATTCCGAGTTTCATAGTCTTCCTTTCGAAGTTAGCTGCGCAAGTGAATCAGGCTGATGAGACCGCCATCACGTCTATTCCCTGGGTGTATTTTCCTTTGACGAACAACAGCGGCTGTGCATCTTCGTAGGCATATCGAACTACCCGACCCAGGAACAGCACGTGGTCGCCGACCACCTGTTCATCGACAACCGAGCACTCGATGGTGGCGGTGCAACCCGCCAGAACAGGCACGCCGCCCCATCCATCTGAAAACGCTATTCCGACAAACTTATCTTCTGCCGGACGAGAAAACTGGCGAGATAGCTCAAGCTGATCAAGTGCCAACACATTGACGCCAAAGTGCCCCGCCGCTCGAAACAACTCCAGACTCGGCGAGTTGATGGACAGACTCCAGAGCACGATGGGCGGAGACAGTGAAACAGTATTGAATGAATTGACTGTAAGGCCGGCCAGAGTTCCGTCGGGTGCACGGGCGGTGATCACCGTCACGCCTGTACCAAAACGGCCGAAGGCCTGGCGCAAATCAAGTGGGTCGATTTCAGCGCTGCTATCGGTTGGATGCATATTCATCACCAATCAATCCATCAATGGCATTGCGCGAGTATAAGCGAATCGGTTAGCTATTTATCAATCGCTTAATTATAGTTTGCAGTGCCTGCAATGGATCGGGAGATACCCTGCCTGCCTTTTTATCCCTTCGGCCTATCAGTCAGCAGTGGCGGCCGATGAAATTAAGAAGGCTACGGATAAATTCAGTCGGGTTTTCAAGGTTCACAATGTGCGGGCCAGGCACCTCGGCAAATTCAAAAGCCGGGTTCTGCCGTGCGTAGTCCTGCAGGAAGAGGCCAGGAACTG
>JANOLL010000004.1:0-1540 GCA_031419775.1 Polaromonas sp.
GGTGATGGCGGCCTGTTCGCAAAGGTAGTGGGATTGCCGCACCATGAAACTGCCGGCGCTGGCTTTGTCAAGCTTGCTGGCGATTGCAGTGGCGCGTGTCCAGTCGCGAGAGCGCTCGTAAATTGACAATAGGGAGAGGTAAGCGTCTTGCTCATAAGCAGTGCCTTCCAGCTTTCGCAGCGCGGTTTCAGCACGATCCAGCAGACCCGCCTTCAGGTAATCGAGTGCGAGAGCCTGTTGAGCGCGGTCGCGCTCAGGTTGGGCCAAATCACCGCGAGACAGCAGGTGCTCATGAACCCGTACGGCGCGCTCGTATTCACCTCGTCGGCGAAAGAGGTTACCCAGTGCAAAGTGCAACTCGGACGTGTCAGGGTCAATCTGCACGGCCTCAATGAATGCGTCGATTGCCTGGTCTTGCTGCTCATTGAGAAGGTAATTCAGGCCTTTGAAGTAAGCCTTGGGCGCCTGTCTGTTTTCGAGTCGCAGCTGCCTTAGATCAGCCCGTGATGCCAGCCACCCTAAAGTGAACGCAATCGGAAGTCCCAGCAAAATCCATGTGAAGTCAAATTCCATGTTGTGTAGCCGTAGTGCCGTCAGTTGACGGGGTGGGCACGCCGGGAGCTGGCGACGTGGCCGGTATGACCACTGACTTGGACCCTGTGCTTCTGGCTTTTCTCCACCAGCGCGGTGTCATGACCAGAACACCTAGTGCCAGCCCACAGGCAAAGGCCGCCAGGACAACCATCACCAATGGCGCGGACCACAGCGTCCCAAAAAAGAAGTTGACCGCTACCGCCTGCTGATTATTGAGTGCGAAAGCGAAAAGTGTAAAAAAAATGGCTGCTTTGAGCAGCCAGATCAAATATTTCAAGTGGCGAGTCTCCCACCCAATTGTAGCCAGCGGGTCAAGCTGCCGACTCGTTGGAAGCTTTCAATCGTTTCGGGGATTCGGCGCTCAACAGTTGCTGGGTGCGGGCATCCACCGCTTCGCGTAGCGCCTTACCAGGTTTGAAATGCGGCACCCGTTTTTCCGGAATGGCAACACTTTCACCGGAGCGGGGGTTGCGACCCATTCGTGGTGGTCGACGGTTAATGGAAAAGCTCCCAAAACCGCGAATCTCTATTCGGTGCCCGCGGACCAGAGCGTCGCTCACAGCGTCAAGGATAGTCTTTACTGCGTATTCGGCGTCGCGGTGTGTGAGCTGGCTAAATCGGGCCGCCAGTTCTTCTACAAGATCGCTACGGGTCATGGGTGGCAATAAAACTGGCGATGGAGGCAGAGCAGAGAGGCAGATGGGCTGACCTGCCTGCCCTGGTCGGGACGGACTATTTGGTTTCGTTATTGTCCATCTTGGCACGTAGCAACGCACCAAGATTGGTCAAACCCGCGTTGTCACGTGACGATTGCTGGCTCAGTGACTGCATGGCTTCCTGTTGGTCCGCATTGTCCTTGGCCTTTACCGACAGTTGGATGTTGCGGGTCTTGCGATCCACGTTCACCACGACAGCCGACACTTCGTCGCCTTCTTTCAGAATGTTG
>JANOLL010000005.1:0-5641 GCA_031419775.1 Polaromonas sp.
CCGCATCGTTGCCGCTGCGCACAAACAAAAATGCCGTGTCCCCGGTACGTTCCGCCAGATCATCCAGGATGGGTGCGCAGATATCGCACAGATTGAATTGATGGGCCGAGGCCAAACCCAGCTCGAATACCAAAGGCCCCAGGGTGTAACGCCTGTTCACCGGATCCTGGATGAGCATGCCTTCAGCAATCAAGGCCTTGAGCAATCGATGCGCCGTTGGGCGCTCCAGTTGCAGTTCGCGGGCAAGGTCGACCAGCCGCATGCCGCTATAGGTTTGCCGGGCAATCAGTTTGAGTGCACGAATCGCTCGGGTAACGGTTTGCGCGCCAGTCGCATGGCTTGTAGATTGATCGGCCATTATCCAAATAGTGGACTATCTTGCGTTTGCATTGACAGCACATCTGCACTGTCAATACCATGAGCTTCAGACAAAAACCGAATTGGTCGCAGTCAGTCATTCCAAATAGTGTTGCACAGTTTTCGCAACCTGCTATCAACCCGTCAAGGACATTTCAACGATGAGTGATCCCCAAAAAATCTGGACAGCACGCGACCGGGTTCCGTATCAGCCTATCGTCAGCCGCCCGCCCTTCACGCTTCCCAATCGGGCCCGGGTCGCGGTATGGACCATCGTCAACGTGGAAAACTGGCTTCCCGAGACCGCCATGCCACGCTCGGTGCTGTCACCCCCTATGGGGCAACCCCTGTTACCCGACTTGGCCAATTGGTGCTGGCATGAATACGGCATGCGGGTCGGGTTTTGGCGGTTTTTGGAAGTCCTCAAGCAGCGTGGCATAAGGGCAACGTTTGCTGTCAATGGCACGGCGTGTACCGAATACCCAGAAGCCTGCCAAGCCGCGCATGAGGCCGGATGGGAATTCATGGGCCATGGTTTCGTGCAAAAGCCCATGCATCGCGTCGAGGATCAGGCCACTGCTATCCGGCAGACCATGGACGCGATCACGGCCGTGACCGGCAGCCCACCACGCGGCTGGGAGAGTCCGGGCCTCACCGAGACAGAAGACACGATTGATCTGCTGGCGCAAGCCGGTATCGAATACGTCGCCGATTGGGTGCTGGACGACCAGCCGGTTCCCATCAAGACCCGCTACGGCCCGATGGTATCGGTACCGTACACGGTTGAAGTCAATGACGTGGTCATTTCTGCGGTTCAGCAACACGCCTCCGACGAACTGCTGCGCCGGGGCCGTGACCAGTTCGACCAGCTCTACAAGGAAGGCGCGACGATTCCACGGGTCATGGCCATTTCGATTCATCCCTACCTCACCGGCGTGCCGCACCGCATCCGCTACCTTGAGGCGCTGTATGACCACATCCTTTCGCACGATGACGTTATGGTCTGCACGGGAGCTGAAATTCTTGATATTTACAGGCACCAGATGGCCACTGGCAGTAGGGCTACCAGCCTGGCATGAACACGCGGTAGCCCACTGGAAAACCAACAGGCAAGCGATTCATTTGACTGATCCAAAACCGTCAAACTGGAACAATTTATGCTTTTATATCCATGGAGTTGAGTCACGCATTTCTTTTGGTGGGCTAGGCATTTCCCAACTAAACCACCACCCCTCATCAACCCGATCTGTCGATAGGATTTTTATGTCTTTTTTTGCCACATGTTCCCCTATGAGTTCCCGTTCAAACAAGCAGCCGGCTACCGGCGGTTTCAAGCGCAGGTTGATGGTCCTTGCCATGATGGCGACCGGCCTGATGCCTTTTACGAGTCCTTCGCATGCCCAGGACGTTGACTACCCCAAACGACCCATCACGCTGGTCGTGGGCTTTACCCCAGGCGGAATTTCCGATGTGTTGGCGCGAGCGCTGGCCAGCAAGTTGACGAC
This sequence comes from Polaromonas sp., assembly GCA_031419775.1. Lineage (GTDB taxonomy): Bacteria > Pseudomonadota > Gammaproteobacteria > Burkholderiales > Burkholderiaceae_C > Polaromonas. The sequence continues at coordinate 1,863 of JANOLL010000005.1, forward strand.
CCAGCTCGGCCAGCCTGTACTGGTTGAGAACAAGGCTGGCGCAGGCACCATCATTGCCGGGGAGTTTGTGACCAAAGCGGCACCTGACGGCTACACGCTGTGGTTGCAGGACATGTCGACCCACGCGGTCAATGTGGGCTTGTATAAAAAACTGCCCTACGACTCGCTCAAAGACTTCACACCCATCACCCTGGTCGCCTCGACCCCCCTGATGCTGGTCGTGCATCCGTCGCTGCAGGTCAAGACACTGGCGGAATTTGTCAAGGTTGCAAAAACCAAAAAAGGAACGCTGGCCTACGCGTCATCGGGCAATGGCACGATTCCCCATCTCACCACCGAAGCCATGAACGGATTGCTTGGCATCGAGCCCATCCACGTTCCCTACAAAGGAAGCGCCGCGGCCACCCAAGCGGTGCTGGCAGGCGATGTGGCCTACAACTTTTCCACCATGCCACCAGCGTTGGCCCAGGTGCGTGGCGGCAAGCTGATTGCGCTGGGCGTTTCCACCAGCAAGCGCGTGAGCGCTGCGCCCGACGTTCCGACCATTGCCGAAAGCGGCTTACCCGGCTTCGAGTACGTGCTCTACAGCGGCATTCTGGGCCCCAAAGGTATGCCCCCTGCGCTGGTCGCGAAGATCAATGCTGAATTTGTCAAGGCCGTCGCCAGCTCCGAGATGCGGCAGGTCTATGCCACCATAGGCGCTGATCCCGTCACCAACACACCTGCCGAGTTCGCCACGCACATGAGCATTGAAACCGCCAAACTCGTCAAGGCTGTCAAAGCCGTCGGCGTTCAAATCGAATAATCGCGATCCCCATGCGGCCACTCTTACCCAAACACAACCGCTACGACTACGTTCCCCTGCCCGAGCGAAAGGACTACCACTGGCCCGGTCAAAAACGACTGGCTTTTGTGGTCACCACCAATATCGAGTGTTTTGCCTTTGGTGCCGGCATGGGACACGATCCAGCAAAAACCGGCGAACCCCAGACCCATCGCAACTACTCCTGGCGCGATTACGGAAACCGCATCGGCATCTGGCGGTTTTTCGATTTATTTGATTCGTTGCAACTGCCTGCGGCACACAACGTCAACAGCCTGCTCTACGAGTATGCGCCGCAGGTGATGGATGCCATACGCAAGCGTGGCGACGAGCGCGTGGCCCACGGCCGGACCAACGCCGAAAATTTGCGCGGGCTGTGGGAGGCCGATGAAGATCGCATCATCGGTGAGGTGGTGGCGACATTCGTCAAGCACGAGGGCAAAGCCCCAGCCGGATGGATGGGACCTGGCGCCTACGAAACCTCACACACTCCAGACTTGCTCAAGGAGGCCGGTTTCAAGTATTTGATGGACTGGCCTATGGACGATCAGCCGGTCTGGTTGCGCACCCGCAGCGGACCGATTCTCTCGGTTCCTTATCCGATTGAGCTCAACGATTCTCAGGTGATCACGCACCGCAAACAGGACGGTCGGGAATTTTGCGACATGATCGTTGACCAGTTCGACGAGATGATCGAGCAATGTGTCGTCCACCCGCTGGTGATGAATGTGTCGGTGCACCCCAATATATTTGGCCAGCCGTTCAGACTGCGCAATCTGCGCCTGGCGCTCGAGCACTGCCTGAAGCACCCGCATAAAGACCGGGTCTGGCTCGCCAGACCGTGCGAGGTGGCAGACCACTGCTTGAGCCTGCCTCCGGGAATCATTCCAGGAAGTTGAGCTGAAAGAACAACTGGTGCGGCTGGCGGGGATCGAACCCACGACCCTTGGCTTCGGAGGCCAATACTCTATCCACTGAGCTACAGCCGCATTGCGGTGCAATGTTGTCGACCTAGATTTTCGCACATCAGTCAGAGCGCTCAACCAAACCCGGCGTAAGGCATCCCACAGCTATAATCGCCAAGAAATTTGATGCCGCTACATCGGCCCCCAGACAAGCGACCACAGCTTCTCACCAGCCCACGATTTTTGTTTTTTTGAGGACGCCATGAGCGCTAACGATCACACCACGGCCCACGAAGAAGCCCATACCGGCCCGATCAAGACCCCCAAGCAATTGCTGGCTGCGGTCTTTTTTTCATTTGTTGTTCCGATTTTTGCCATCATCGGACTGGTGTATTACGTCGGTTCGGCCAACAAGCCTGCAGCGGGCGCGGACAACAGCGCGAAAGCGGTGGCCCAGCGCATCCAAAAAGTGGGTGCAGTTGAAATTCGAGATGCCAACCGCGTGCTCAAGTCGGGTGAAGAGGTCTACAAAGCCCAGTGCGTAGCCTGCCATGCAGCCGGCGCGGCAGGTGCGCCCAAGTATGGCGATGTAGCCGCCTGGGCTCCGCGCCTCAAGACTGGTTTTGAAGCCCTGTGGAACGCATCCCTCAAAGGCAAGGGCGCCATGGGTGCACAAGGTGGTGGCGACTATGAGGATGTCGAAATCGGTCGCGCCGTGGTTTACCTGACCGCTGCCGCTGGCGGTAAATTTGCCGAACCCGCAGCGCCTGCCGCGGCCACGGCCACCGTTGCAGAAGCCCCCGCCGCACCCGCCCCAGCGGCGGCCACCGTTGCTGCAGTGGCTGCTGCACCTGTACCCGCTGCGACCGTACCGGCTGCCACTGTCAAGGTTGCAGCCAGCGGCACCGGTGAAGCACTGTACAAGCAGGCCTGCGTCGCCTGCCACGCGGGCGGGGTCGCCAATTCGCCCAAATTCGGCGACAAGGCCGCCTGGGCACCGCGCATCAGCACCGGCCTCGACATGCTGACCACCAGCGTGATCAAGGGCAAGGGCGCCATGCCACCCAAGGGCGGCTCTGCAGCATCGGATGCTGACATTCGCCTGGCTGTTGAATACATGGTGAACGCAGCCAAATAAGCAGCTTGTCCGATCGCCTGATTGAACAGTTGGGCCCCAGAAAAGCCGGTCCCAGACCGGCTTTTTAGCTAGTATTTAAAGTCAAAGCGGCTGTGGCTAGCGTGTAATCTCAATTATTAGCTATAATTTTTCTAGCAACTGGGGACTTCGCACATAGCCAAACTGGGCAGCTAAATTTCGGGCCAACAGGTCCTGCGGCACCCAAAGTCCCTGCTCTACCGCATCAGCGGCGTGCAGCATATCCAGCGTGTGCACGAGACCGAAACCCGCATCGGTCTCAAGGTACAAACGTCCAAATTCGTCCACCACACAGCGCTGGGCCCGAGCAGGCATTCCCGTGTGGGCCGTCACCGCAAACATCGGCCCAGACCCGACTCGCCATATCAAGGGCGTGGCCTCAAGCTCAACATAAACCCGTTGCGGCCCATTCTGAAAAAACCACTCGCCCTGCGCGTTGCTGGCGTAATTGCGCTGGATAAATTCGATCAGTTTTTCATGCTTTAAAAGCGAACCCTTGGCGGCCGCCTGCCGGCCAGGCTCGTTTGAAGGCGCGCAAAAAGGTCCTGCGGCTTGCGCCCGCTCATCTCGCATGTACCAGTCGCCCCGCGCACTGAGGCCCAGCCATCCGTAGCAGTCAGGCACATTGGGCCACTTGAGCAATGCCGCCTTGACGAGGTCATCCATTAGGGTGGGCGCTCCGGGTCAAAGGCAGGTTGCCAGAAAACCGGTGACGGCTTCGGGCATGGCACGAACGTAACCCGGAAAGGGCGCCGACGGAAAGCCTACATGTCCGCCCTGCGCGGTGTGCCACAGGCTCAAGCTGGCGCTGACATCCTTGGCCTGCGGCAGGCTACTGGCCGGAATGAAGGGATCATTGAGCGCATTGAGGGCCATCGCAGGCACCCGGATTTGA
>JANOLL010000006.1:0-4991 GCA_031419775.1 Polaromonas sp.
CAACCTTGAGGTCGCCAGGCAACTGCTCGCCGAAGCCGCCTCGCAGGGCGCGGAACTGGCAGTATTGCCGGAGTATTTTTGCCTGTTGGGTCACCGGGACACCGATAAGTTGCACCTTGCGGAACCAGCAGGACAGGGCCCGCTACAGGAGTTTTTGAGCCAGTGTGCGCAAGACCTCAATCTGTGGATTGTCGGCGGAACGCTTCCGCTGGCATCTGATCGACCAGACAGGGTACACAACAGCTCGCTGGTCTACAACCCACTCGGTCAGTGCGTCGCACGCTACGACAAGATGCACCTGTTTCGCTTCGACAACGGGCGGGAGCACTACGACGAATCGCGTGTGTTGCAGCCTGGTACCCAGCCGGTGACATTTGATTTGCCGTCGACTGACGGCAACACTTATCGGGTTGGCTTGAGCATTTGCTATGACCTGCGTTTCCCCGAGCTTTACCGCTTGTTGAAAGCGGACCTGTTGCTGGTGCCAAGCGCATTCACCTTCACCACGGGGCGTGACCATTGGGAGATCTTGCTGCGTGCGCGCGCGATTGAAAATCTGGCCTACGTACTGGCGGCGGCGCAGGGCGGGACCCATGAGAATGCCCGCCAGACCTGGGGTCACAGCATGCTGGTGGACCCCTGGGGGCAGATCCTGGCGCAGCGCCATGAAGGGGCTGGCGTCGTGGTGGGCGAAGTACGCATGGACCGGCTGAGCGCCGAGCGTATCCGCTTGCCAGCGCTGAACCATGGTGTCCTGTGAGGTTCGTTTCTCCAGCCGGAAGCCCGATGGATGCCGTGACCTGGGTGCGCGGAAAAGTGGCGATCCGGCGCTCGGCACTCTGGGTCTTGCTGCTGACCCTGGTGATGGCATTGCTGGCCACGCTGGTCTGGTTGGCTGGCCGATATGAGGCCAGTCAGGTACAGAGCCGGCTGGATCGCGACGCTGCTGAAACCCTAACCGACATCCGCGCCGGTCTGGCCCGTAACATCCAGAGTATTCAGGCGATTCGGCCGACCGAACGGACCCCTGAAGCCTGGCCACAGGCAGCGGCCGAACTGCTGCGTGAACGACGTGAAATCTTGCGACTGGAGTGGCGCAGCGAATCACTCAATGTCCTGGCGTCCGCTGACACGCCCTACCGCAGCGGGGTTTTTGAACGGCTGGGCCGCAGCAATGCCCAGGCAGATGTCAGTCTGGCGTGCAGCACTGCGCGGCGCGTCAGTGCTGCGGCATATTCAAGCAGTTATTTCACGCCGCAATTGGATGGCTTGGGTTTTGAAGTGCTGGACCTGTGTCTGCCCCTCGCGGTGTCGGGCAGAGTGCAAGGTTACCTGGTCGCCACCTATTCTCTGCATGACATCCTGTCGGAGCTGGTCGGCAAGGAACTGGCCCGTGGTCAGAGCCTGTCCTTCACCGAGGCCGACGGCACCCGCCTGGCCTTGCACGGCGAACCGTCTCAAGGCAGCCGAATCTACATCGCGCAGCAATTGCTCGATCTTCCTGGCAATACTCTTGTTCTCAGGCTGGAAAGCCGCCAAGGAAGGCCGGCATTTTTCCCCAATGTGCTGACGGCGCTGGTGACCGCGATGTCGCTGGCGTTACTGGCCGTTTTATGGTTGCTGGCGCGGGACATGCGACGGCGGCTGAAGGTCGAGCACGATCTGGGCGAGGCGCTGGCGTTTCGCAAAGCCATGGAAGATTCGGTCCTGACCGGTTTGCGCGCCCGCGACCTGTCGGGCCGCATCACCTATGTGAACCCTGCGTTTTGTCAGATGGTCGGCATCGCTGCCAAGGAACTGCTCCACCAGAGCTTTCCACCACCTTACTGGCCGCCGGAGCTGGCGGCGACCTACCAGCAACGGCAAGCCATCCGGCTGGCGGGTAACACGCTGCCGAGGGAGGGGCATGAGTCGGTCTTCATGCGACCCGACGGCACAAGGTTTCCGGTGCTCATCATGGAGGCGCCTCTGATCAATGCAGTCGGTAAGCACACCGGCTGGATGAGCGCCATTCTGGATGTCAGCGAGCAGCGCCGGGTGGAAGAGCTTTCACGCGCCAGCCAGGATCGCCTGCAGGCCACCGCCCGGCTCGCCATGGTCGGAGAAATGGCCTCGCTGCTCAGTCACGAATTGAATCAGCCGCTGGCGGCGATTTCCAGCTACGCAACGGGCTCACTTAACTTGTTGAAAGACCAGTCTAAAAATGGCCGGCCGCCGTCCAGCGGCAGCGCGCCCGTTTCGGATGCCACATTGGCGGATGACTCTGTCAGCCAACTTTCAGGCGACCTTCAGTTGGCGATGGGCCGCATCGCAGAGCAAGCCGAGCGGGCTGGCAAGGTTATCAAGAGTGTTCACGATTTTGTGCGCCGGCGTGACCAGGCGCGTGAAGCGGTAGAGCCCCATGCCCTGCTGGATGCCGTGATGCCGCTGGTTGCCCTGCAGGCCCGAAAGCTGTCGGTTACGCTGGTGATGGAGGTGGATGCTGCGTGCCCGGCAGTGCTGTGCGACCGGACCATGGTTGAGCAGGTGTTGCTCAACCTGTCGCGTAACGGCATGCAGGCAATGCAGCAACTGGGCCGCTTGCTTCCCCGTATCCTGACACTGAGGGTGAGACCAGCGCCATCTGCTGAGTCGGGCCGCTGGATCGAGTTTTCAGTCACTGATGGAGGCGATGGTATTTCCCCTGATGTCGAAAGTCAGCTGTTCACACCTTTTTTCACCACCAAGGTGGAGGGCATGGGTCTGGGATTGAGCTTGTGCCGTACGGTCATCGAACAACACGGGGGCTCTCTGGCCTTCACACCTGTGCTTCCGCAGGGCACGGTTTTCAGTTTTACCTTGCCCGTTGCCCCGGCGCCGATACCCGCCCCCGTGTAGACAGCCAGGAAAGTCTAAAAAACCAATATGGAACCGATCCAGACTGCAACGGTTTACATCGTTGACGATGACGTCAGCGTTCGTGAAGCGTTAGCCTGGCTGCTGCGCTCTCGCCGCTTGACCAGTGAGTGCTTTGACAGTGCAGAAGCTTTCGATGCCCGACTTTCCGGGCGTTTCAAAGTTGAGTCCCCGTCATGCGTGCTGCTTGATGTGCGCATGGCGGGGCTAAGTGGTCTGGTCATGTTTGAAAAGTTGATTGCCTACGGTTTGCAGCCCACCTTGCCGGTGATTTTTTTGACCGGCCACGCGGACGTGCCCACTGCCGTAGCTGCCGTCAAACGTGGCGCATTTGATTTTTGCGAGAAACCGTTTTCGGACAACGCGCTGGTTGACCGTATCGAGCAGGCACTTGCGCATTCCGCAGCAGCGTTGGCTCAGCACTGCCAGTCCAGTGGCCTGCAGGACCGACTCGACGGCCTTACCGAACGCGAGCGTGAAGTCATGCGTCTGGTGGTGGGTGGCTTGCCCAACAAACTCGTGGCAGACCAGCTAGACATCAGCGTTCGAACGGTAGAAGTGCACCGCGCCCGTGTGTTTGAGAAGATGAGTGTTAAATCAGCGGTAGAACTGGCTAATTTGCTGCGTCATCTCAATTTGTCATCCGGCGCTTGAGGCTGGTCGCCCGGGCTCGGAGTGCGCTCGTCGGGGTCAGTTATCAATTCACCATTTTTGCGACCCGAGAACATCGTCCACCACACAATGAACACCAGTAAAACCAGGGCCCCCAAGGCTTCCAAAAGCAGCAGGGTCATGACGCACCTTCAAAGAATTGCTCCGATAAGCGCCATTATCGCCGCCACGTTTTTTTTATGGTCGTGTGCGGTCGGGCCGGGCATTGCTCCCCCTGCCGACCCTGTCACTGAAAGTGCGGGGCCGCGCGATGACGGTGTCACCAGACTCCCGCCCTTCATGGCTCAGGGCAAAAGCCGCTGGGTGCCTGTGCGTTGGGCCGACCTGCCAGGCTTTGAAGACGACCAGCTGGTTGAGGCCTGGAACGCCTGGCTGAAAAATTGCGAGAGGCCTGGACCGCGCCTGGCCCCGCTGTGCGCCGATGTTCGCCGCCTGAGCATTGCCAGCGAAGCCGAACGCCGCGCCTGGATGGTGGCAAAGCTGCAACCTTACCGGGTCGAGTCACTGCAGGGCAACAGCGAAGGCCAGCTCACTAGTTACTACGAGCCGGTGCTGCGTGCTAGCCGCCAACCAGGCGGCGACTTCACAGTGCCGCTTTATCGCGCCCCGGCCGGGCTGGGCAACCGAAAACCGTGGTATTCACGGCAGGAGATCGACACCGTGCCCGAGGCTAGAGCGGCACTGACAGGCCGCGAAATCGCCTGGGTCACTGACCCGATTGATGCGCTGGTGCTGCACATCCAGGGCTCCGGACGGCTTGCCATCACCGAAGCCAATGGGGTCCAGCGAACGGTGCGGGTAGCCTTCGGCGGGACCAACGACCAGCCTTACCGAAGCGTGAACCAGTGGCTGCTGGAGCAGGGGGTGACCAAGATCAACCCCTGGCCCGAGGCGACCAAAGCCTGGGCCGCGCAAAATCCGCAGCGGCTGCAGCAGTTGCTGTGGAGTAATCCACGCTATGTGTTTTTTCGCGAGGAAGCGCTCAGTGACCTCGACGCCGCCTTTGGGCCCAAGGGTGCCCAGGGCGTAGCGCTCACGCCGGGCCGCTCTATCGCCGTTGACCCCGGCAGCATTCCTTATGGCACGCCGGTGTGGTTAGCATCACGCGGTAGCGCCACGCAACTGCAAAAGTTGGTGTTTGCGCAAGACACCGGCAGCGCCATTGTGGGGGCAGTGCGGGCCGACTATTTTGCCGGTACTGGGCCAGAGGCAGGTGTGATGGCCGCCAAGGTCAATCAGCCACTGCGGCTGTGGGTGCTGTGGCCCAGATAAGAATCGAAAGCCAAAGAAAACTGCAAAGCTAAAGTACGGCCCGCCTGGGAAACGGTCTTAGCAATAGTAATTGCTATGAAAAAAATAGCTAACTACGCTGGTATTTTCTAAGCAAAAGCCACAAAACACTAAAACCTACGCTTGCGCCAAGG
>JANOLL010000007.1:0-13379 GCA_031419775.1 Polaromonas sp.
TGCACCACGCCCTGGTCGTTGGCATCGAGTTGTTTATTGGTTTTATTGAGCTCCACCAGCTGCTCGAAGCTGGCCGCTCCCGAACTCCCACCCGACTTGAGCGCCGCCTTGACAGACTTGGCCAGAGCAAAAAACTCTGCGGTGTATTTGCTGATGTCCTGCGGATTGGCCACCACCAGACGCACGGTGCGTCGGGCTTGCCGCTCGACTTCCGGAACCCAGTCGGTGATGAAGGGCTCGGAGGTGGCAATCACGACTTCGGTTGGCGTCACCTGAACCGGCAAAACCTTGTGGCGCTCGGCATAAATGGCGGACATGCTGTCGGCCACCTTGCCGACATCGACCTTCAGCGGGTCAATCCGCAGGTAGTTGAGGCCAGCACGCGCCGCCAACCATTGCGCCATGGTTTCGATATCCAGCGGCTTGCCATCTGATAGCCGCGCCATGCTCACGCTGGCCAGCCTGACCAAAGGCTGTTGGGCACTTTGCACCTGTGAGCAGCGAGCAATCGTTCGGGCAGCCTCTGCTTCACTGATGACGCCATCTTCGCTCAGCCATTCCACCAATCTGCGCCAGTCCAGCGGACCAATATGAGGCGTTTTACCGCCCGCCTGACGCGTGGACAGGGGGGGCGTGGGGGGCATCACTGCACTCATCCCCGGACTTTAACGCATACCCATACGGCCCTGAACAAAGATCAGCGGCCAAAGCATTCAAGCCAGGGGCTGGAACATCCGCAACCATTTTTTAGCCGGTAAGCTCCATCGCGATTCAATGGCAGCCGCCCGCAGCTGCAACGCCGATCGATCAGGTCGCGTCGGTTCGCGCTGGGCCAGCACCACGGTGTTGCCCTCCCGGGTGGGCCGAAACGCCCACAGAGCCTGGGGGCCAAATGCTTCGGCTATTTTTTCAAGCGATTGTTCATAGCTGGAATGGCGGCCAAAAAGATTGACCGTCATTACGCCGTTTTCTGACAGGAGGCGGTAGCAATCGGAATAAAACGCACTGCTGTCCAGTACCGGCGCGGCCGCCTCGTGGTCATAAAGGTCCACATGCAGCAAGTCCACAGATTCGTGGTGCTCCGGTTTTTGAATCTCGCTGGCAGCGTCAGCCTCGATCACGCGCAAACGCACATCATCACGCGGCAACTTGAACCAAACACGACAGGCGTGAATGACCTGCGGATTGATCTCGATTGCCGTCGTGTTCATACGCAGTTTTTTGTAGCAAAACTTGGTCAGGGCGGCCGATCCCAGTCCCAGCTGCATGGCATGTTTGGCAGACACTTCCGATTGCGGGAAGAACAGCAAGCCCGCCATCATGCGCTGAACGTACTCGAGTTCGATCGCATAGGGCTCGTCGAGCCGCATCGTGCCCTGCACCCACTCGGTGCCCAGGTGCAGGGTGCGCACATCGCCGTAGTCTGAAAAATTGACCTCGGGCAGTTCCGGCGTTGTCACCGCCGCTTTTTTGGCCATCAAATCAATCCATATTCTTCAAAAACACTACGCCAGGCGGCGAGTTTGCGCTCGAAACGCCAGGACGCATTGGCCGCACTGGTAGACGGCAAGCGGAGCACCGGCAGGCCCAGCAACCGGGTGTGACGGGCATGCTTGAAGCTTTCCCCGCCATTGTGGGCGATCGCACGCAACTCGGGGCACAAGCGCTCAAGCGCTGAAAAATCATTGAGCACCGGCTTGCGAATGCTGCTGTCCAGGCTGCCTTCACGCTCGCAAGCCGCGTACACATCCCACACACCAAGACGCCGGCTCAGCAGCCAATTGCTACGATTTTGATAGCTGTTATCGCTCGTATTGATTGGGCTATCAGGCCAAATAGCAGCCAGAATCGGCCAAAAATGGTTTTGTGGATGGGCGTAATACTGCTGGGCGCGCAGCGACGCCGCTCCCGGGAAGCTGCCAAGAATCAGCACAGCAGTCTGGCGGCAAATCAGCGGCGGCAAGGCCTGAAGCTGCGAGTCGGACAAGGGCATCAACATGGCACCAGCTGTCGCAGTTTGGGCAAGGCCTGCAGCGCATTGGCGGTAGTCGCTAGCGCCAAGGCCTCCAGGGTCATGCCGCGCAGGTCCGCCACATGCTGGGCGATACGCGGCAATTCACCCGGCTCATTGCGGCCTTGCGCCGCGCCTTCCGATCGCTGGGCGGCAGTTTTGTAGAGCCAGTGGGGCGGAATATCGGGCGAGTCGGTTTCCATGACAAGCGCCTCCAACGGCAACTCAGCTGCCAGACGTCTGAGCTGCAGGGCGGGCGTGTAGGTCACGGCCCCGCCAAAGCCGAGTTTGAGTCCGAGTTTGATGAATTCCATCGCCTGCTGCCGGCTACCGTTGAAAGCGTGCGCGATGCCCTGCCAGCCCTGCCCGGGAGCCAGATCGCGCAGGTGCTTGAGCAGACGGTCAGCCGAGCGCCGCACATGCAGAATAACCGGCAGACGATGCTTAAGCGCCAGCTTGAGCTGTTCGCGGTAAAACAGTTCCTGGCGCTCACGCATCGGGCTTTGGCACAGGGCTGGTAGGAAAAAATCCAGCCCTATCTCGCCGACGGCTACCAATCGCGGGTCAGCCTGCGCACGAGTCAGAGCCTGGTCCAGGGCCTGCAGGTCGGCATCGGCGGCGTTGGGCACGCAGACAGGATGGATGCCCAGCGCGTAACTGCCCGAAAGGTCATGGGCCAGAGCACGTACCGCCCCGAAATTGGCCACCGCTACGGCGGGCATCACGCAGTGCCCGACCTGTTGGGCCACCGCCCTGGCCCCAACAGCCAACACATCAGCAGAAAATTCGGCTGCGTCGAGGTGGCAATGGGTGTCAATCCAGAAAGTCATGGGCGGCGCAACGGTGCAAAAAGTGTCGAAACGCCTGATGGTGACACACATTGGGCAGCGCACCAGGCCCCTGACTGCTCAAGCCGCGCCGCAGCGCCGGAGCTGGCAGCGCTACAGTCTGATACTCCACGGCGCTAGGCAGGAATGCTCAAATCGTGATACGGTTTCATTCAGGTCGCCACCTTCGATCCAAGCCCGATTCATTTGGCCGCCAAACTAACTTTTCAGGTGACCCGATGCAAAAGTCCGCTGTTTACAGTAGCTCCAGCCGCAGGGACTTTGGTCCGAACAGCGCTGACCCCTCAACCCCTCCTTTGCCGGCACCGCCCGCGCAGTCGCGTTTTTCTCGCCTTGCCACACAATTTTCGCTGCACCAGCTGGCCATTTTGTGGTCTGTGGTGGGACTTCTGGCACTGTTGCTAGGCCTCAGCCTCTTGACTTCCCAGGGACCAGGCGGCCGCAAGCTAACGCAGGAAGACATCAATGCAGCGGTGTTGAAGACACTGGAAAGCCATACGCTGCCATCTGCCGCATCCAAAGCCTATGACCTGATCCGCCCATCGGTGGTGCGGGTGTCCGGCTTGGGCAAAGACAAGGACAGCCCGTCCGATGCAAACCGCAGTGTCGGTACCGGGGTGGTCATTGTGGACAAAGGCATCATCCTGACCAATTTGCATGTCGTGCAAGGGGCAGACATTATTTACGTCACCTTCTCCGATGGTCTGACCTCCACGGCCACCATTACCGGCATACAGCCTGAAAACGATCTGGCGGTGCTGCAGGCTGCAAAGATTCCGGACGACATGATCGCCGCCACCATGCGCTCCACGGCGGATCTGCGGCCAGGCGATGAGGTAGTAGCGGTAGGCTACCCGTTTGGCATCGGGCCATCGGCTTCTTCGGGCATTGTTTCAGGACTCAAACGCACTTTTCGCTCACCCGAAGGCAGCCAGGAAATGCGCAACCTGATCCAGTTTGACGCCGCCGCCAATCCCGGCAATTCCGGCGGGCCCCTGGTAACCATGGACGGCCAGGTGGTGGGAATCGTGACCGCGATTTACAACCCCAACCAGCAGCGAACGTTTGTCGGAATAGGCTTTGCCGTGCCGATTGAAAACGCCGCTGCGGCGGCTGGCATGCCGCCCTTTTGAAAGCCTGACGTCCCAAACCAGGCGGACAGTCCAATTCCCTGTTCCCTAATCCCTGTTTCATTCCAACCCGAATCTACGAGCCAGACACCATGACGCCACCTAACGAACTCCATCCCAACACGGCACAACTGATGGAGCAAATCCTGTATGAGGTCAAGCGAGTGGTGGTGGGACAGGACCGCTTTTTGGAGCGGGTCATGGTGGCTATCCTGGCACAAGGCCATTTGCTGGTCGAAGGGGTTCCAGGCCTGGCCAAGACCTTGACCGTCAAGACCCTGGCCAATACCGTGCGCGGCGACTTCAAGCGCATCCAGTTCACGCCCGACCTGGTTCCGGCTGACCTGGTGGGCACCCGCATTTACAACCAGAAAACCGGCGAGTTCAGCACGTCGCTCGGACCAGTGTTCACCAACCTGCTGCTGGCCGACGAGATCAACCGGGCACCGGCCAAAGTTCAAAGCGCCTTGCTTGAGGTGATGCAGGAGAGACAAGTGACGATCGCCGGTGTCAGCCACCTGGTGCCTTCACCATTTCTGGTCATGGCCACCCAAAACCCGATTGAAACTGAAGGCACTTACCCGCTGCCGGAAGCCCAGGTGGACCGCTTCATGATGAAAGTGCTGGTGGACTATCCAACTGATGAAGAAGAATTTGTCATTGTCCAGCGGGTTACCGGACCGGCGGTTGCGGTGTCTGCTGTCGCCACCACCGAGCAATTGGCGGCCTTGCAAGCCGAATGTCGGCAGATTTATGTCGACCCTGCGCTGGTGCAGTACGCGGTGCGCCTGGTATCGGCCACGCGCCGCCCCGACAAGCATGGTCTCCAGGACTTGGCGCGCTTCGTCACCTTTGGCGCCAGTCCGCGCGCCACCATCAACCTGACAGAGGGTGCTAGGGCACTGGCGATGCTGCGTGGCCGCAGTTATGCGCTACCGGAAGACATGACCGACCTGGTCCCCGATGTGCTGCGACACCGCCTGGTGCTCTCGTATGAGGCCTTGTCAGAGGGACTGACCGCAGATGCAGTGGTCGGCAAGATCATGGCCAAGATTCCACCCCCCGCCAAACCGCTGGCGCACGAGAAACTGGCCGCTTAAATGTTGCCTCCACGTTCGCTCGCTGTAAAAGGCAGCGCCGGTGCAGAGCAACTCTTGCGCCGGCTGGAGTGGACTGTTTTGCGCCGTCTGGATGGCCTGTTGCAGGGCGACTACCGAACCCTGCTACGCGGCACCGGCATGGACCTGGCTGATCTGCGCGAGTACCAGCACCATGACGACGTCCGGCATATCGACTGGAACGTCACGGCTCGCCTGCAACAACCGCATGTACGCGTTTTCACTGAAGACCGGGAGATGAGCGCCTGGTTCTTGCTGGACCTGAGCCCCTCCATGGACTTCGGATCAGGCGAGCAGCGCAAGCGTCAAATTTCCGCTGAATTTGTCGCCGTGCTGGCGCGCATGCTCACGCGCCACGGTAACCGGGTCGGGGCTATGTTGTACGGCTCTGGCGTCGACTCGGTGATTCCTGCGCGCGGCGGCAGGGCCCATGTTCTGCAATTGCTGCACACCCTGCACCAGCGTCCTGAAACGGTGGCCAGTGGGCCTACTCGCCTGCACGAACTGCTGGAATCAGCCGGCAATCTCGTGCGTCGACGCTCCACTATATTTGTGGTGTCGGATTTCATCAGCGAAACCGGCTGGGAAAAACCCCTGGGCAGGCTTGGTCAGCGCCATGAAGTGGTGGCAGTGCGATTACTGGACCCGATGGAGCTGCAATTACCCGATCTCGGCCTGATTCCCATCACAGATGCCGAGACCGGCGAGCAACTTCTGGTCGATACCCACGATGCCGGTTTTCGCAAACGTTTTACCCGAATAGCCGCTCAGCGTGAGGCCGAGCTGCGCCAGTCCCTGATGCAGGCAGGCGTCGACGCGCTGGAGCTTTCCACAGATGACGATTTGGTCGAGGCCCTGGTGCGCTTCACCGACTTGCGCAAGCGCAAGCGCCGCGTCTCTGGCGGCCGCGCAGTGCCCACTACCCACCTGCGACAAGCGGCCTGACCTGTTCAAGGACACATCATGACTTTTCTCTGGCCCCAATTTCTCTGGCTGTTACTGGCCCTTCCCTTGCTGGTGCTGCTCTATGTGTGGCTGCTGCGGCGCAAGAAAAAAATCGCCTTGCGCTACGCCAGCCTGTCCATCGTCCGAGAAGCCATGGGCACGAGTCAAAGCCTGCGCAGGCATATTCCACCCGTGCTTTTTTTGATCTCACTGGCCGCCATGCTGCTGGCGTCTTCGCGACCCTCGGCCGTGGTGACTCTGCCATCGGACCAGCAAACCATCATGCTGGCCATGGACGTCTCAGGCAGCATGCGCGCCACCGATGTATTGCCGAACCGGCTGGTGGCCTCCCAGAATGCCGCCAAGGCCTTCCTGGCCGAGCTTCCGCGCCATGTGCGGGTCGGCATCGTCGCTTTTGCCGGCACGGCCGCAGTGGTGCAGCCGCCCACATTGAGCCGCGAAGACCTCACTGCGGCGATCGACAAGTTTCAGTTGCAACGGGGTACGGCCATTGGCAATGGCATAGTGGTGTCACTTTCCGAGTTGTTTCCGGATGCCGGCATTGACCTGGCGTCCATGCAATATGGCCGCGACCGGCAGCGTGGCGTCGCGATTGACCAGATCGCTAAAGAGGGCAAGGACGGCAAGAAACCGTTTGTCCCAGTCGCACCCGGCTCCTACACCTCAGCGGCCATTATTTTGCTGACAGACGGCCAGCGCACCACCGGTGTGGACTCCATGGACGCGGCCAAAGCGGCTGCCGACCGAGGTGTGCGCATCTACACCGTGGGCATTGGTACCGTTGACGGCGAGACGATTGGCTTTGAGGGCTGGTCGATGCGCGTCAAGCTCGACGAGGAAACCCTTAAAGGCATCGCCCGCAACACCCAGGCCGAATACTTTTATGCAGGTACGGCAAATGATCTGAAAAAGGTTTATGAAACCCTCAGCTCGCGCCTGACGGTGGTGAAAAAGGAAACCGAGATTTCGGGCATTCTGGCGCTGCTGGCAGCAGCTTTCGCCCTGCTATCTGCCGGCCTGTCGCTGGCCTGGTTCAACCGTATTCTTTAAGTCGTGCAAGTAGGACGCGTGCGGCTAGCCCTGCTTGACATGGCATTCGCGCCGCAACAAGGCCAGCGCATCGCCGAACGCATTCACCGCATCACTTTGCAAGGTCTGATGGGCATCTTCAATGAAGCTGTTCCATAACGCCAGGTAATCGTCCTGGTACTGCGCAGGCGCACGGTCCCGAATGTACTGCTGTGCCAGAGCGGGTTGCAGCCCGGTTTTTTGAATTCTTCGTACCAGCGTCGCCGCGCTTTTCTCTGTTAAAAGCGTTTTGGGCGCAGCATTGCAGGCCACCGATAAAAACAGCGTGAGCAGCGAACTGTCATCGCTGTTGCCGCCTGTGACCTTGCGCCAGGCCGCTGACGTTGTACGGTCGTGATGGTCGACCTCCATCAGACCATCTTCCAGCCAGAAATACCGTCCCATGAAGGCCGGGCTCTGGTTAAACAACTTTCTGGCCGGCAAGGTGGTGTCCGCGATTTTGGGCCAATCGCTAATTAACGATTGTTGTGCCGCCTCGACTACCGCGTTGAATTGAGCAGGCAAATCAGCAGGCTTGCCTTTTCCCGCAGTCGGCGCAGGCGCTGCTTGTTTGCGCAATGTAGCGATCAACTTTTCAAACGCGATCCAATCAGGCATTTTGTTTCGCCCGGCAGCCAGCACCAACAGAGCGGTACGGATCACGGCCTCGGCATCCTTACCGGCGTCTTCCAGTTCGTCAGCATCCATACCTAACCGGCCGGCCAGCCAGATCGCCGCCTCCATCATCAGCATTACCTGCTGGCGTTGGGCAAATTCTGACTGGTAGTCCGCCAGGCTGCGCAGCGACCATTTGGCCAGCTGCGGAATCTGATCATCATGAAAACCGCGGCGCTCGTTCATGCCAAAGTGGCTGCTTTGCGGCATGGCGATCAGTGTCTTGAGCATGTCCGATCCAGCTTTGGAGCGGGACAAAAAGGAGTGGTCGCGCAGCGACTCGGCAGCCCGCTGCAAGTCACCGCCAGAGCTGTCTTCCAGACAAAGGCTGACCAGATTGACCATGCGGTCGCGAGCCTTTTCAAGTTCGGGGCGCAAAAATTCGCTGCCGAAGTAGCGCGCGATTTGCACCATACCTTTGGGCGCCTCGGCACAGATGGCATCGAGTTTTTGCGTGTCCAGAATGCCGTGACGCACGCCATACTGCAAAGCTTTTTCAAAAAACGGGCGCGCGTCGTAGAGCGTGACGGTCGACGGAGGCGCTAACGGTTGCGGGGTCATGGTGGAAGGATTGAGGAGGCGGGATGCAGCTAGATCGCAGACTCCTCATCCGACTCACGCTTGGCTGGCGTGGCCTGCCCACGGTCGGTGTCGCCAGTTTCAACTTTTCCGTCGTCGCTTTCGGTATCTTCCTCGCCCTCAAAACCCGCCTCGAAGGCGCTGGCTTTGGCGCGCAGCACCATCAGCATTTCGATGAAGAGATCAGGTAGCTGATAGCGCAGCAGCCATGCGAGCTGCATCCAGTCCTGATCGGAAATTTCGTCCAGCTCCACACGGGGCTTGGCGTAAGCGATCGCCAGCAAGGCCGACTGCGACAGCATCTCGCCGTGGTCTTCCATGGCATCAAAGCTGCCGGTCCGGGCAAAGGTTTCGACACGGCTCCACTTGTCGGAAAAATAGTCGGCCAGTGCGTCGCTGCCGCCTTCCAGGTCGCCGATGGCGGTCAGGAACTCAACCGGGTCGGCATCGTCGCGGAAGATGATGGCGTTGACCATGCCGCGCAGATGCGTGCGGGTGAGGTCGCGGTAGTGCTTTTCAATCACCACCGCACGGGCGAACTGCTCGGGCGTGACCAGCAAGTTGATCACGGACTCTTTGGAGTTGTCGTACTCGCGAATCACTGCGAGGATGTCCTTGGGCGGCAATTGGTCGAGTACGACCATCAAGGCAGCGTCGCCTTCGGCATCGGCCAGCTCGACCAGGGCACCTTCTGCGCCCACAATGTCGCCCGCAGCAATCAAGGTTTGTGTTTTTTCGATCAGGGCCAGATGGTTCATGTGTTTCGCCGGTTCAAGATTTGCCAGTTAGTCTTTGCGGTCAAAGCCTTGTTCGACCATCCAATCGTCGCCCGCTTCCTTGCGGGTCTGCGCATCGCCATCACCTGCACCATCATCGTGCGCGCCGTCTTCTTCTCGATCGCCATCGCTCTCGTCTTCTTCGTCATCGCCGTCTTGCTGCCCGGCCTGCGCCGCCAGCGGCTTGCTGGCAAGGTAATGCAACCCTGCAGCCACCGTCATGAACCACTCGCCGCCCGGCTCCTTCAGCACGACGTCGGCCAGATCTTTGGCCCAGGGCGTCATCTGGATGCCCTCCAACAGACTGGACCATTCAGGAAGCTCGTCCGCCTCATGGGTCAACAAATGGTCCATCACAGCCGGTTCGCTAAACGTCAGACTCCGGTGAAACACAACTGCCACCATCTCGGGACTGAGTTCCATCATCTGGACCAGAAATGCCATTTCCTGACGCTTGTCGGCCAGTCGCTGATGCAACACATCGCGCCCTTCTGAGTCGAATGTGAGATCGTCCAATTCCGACTGGTAAGCCGAAAGTAAATCAAGAAAAAAAGGCGAAATGGTCATGGAGCAGGCTGCGTCAGTCGTTGGATATTTTTGATAGCAAAGCGTTCACACCAGAGGGCGGAAATAGTTCGCCCAGATTTCACGAGCCGTATCCAGGGGACTGTCGAGCAAATTACGCCGCCGATTGTCGTCATAGGCTTCGCGCTTGTCGGCATCAGAAAGCACTTCATACGCCTCCTGTACGGCGCGAAAACGGGCAGCCGCATCCGGAGCAGCGTTTTTGTCGGGATGGTAGGAGGACGCTTTCTGGCGAAACGCCTTTTTCACTTCAGCCAGCGTCGCGGCGCTGCTGAGCCCCAGAGCGGCGTAATGGTCGGTCATGGGCGGGGAAGGGGCAAGTTCATATCCAGGCCGAGAGGCGTCCCTCGACCAGGCGAAAGCGCCGGGCACAACGCGCCGCCAGAGACTCGTCATGCGTCACCACAATGAACGCCGTGCCCTGATCGCGCGCCAGCTGCAGCATCAATTCAAACACGCCCTCAGCGGTGGCGCGGTCCAGGTTGCCCGTCGGTTCATCGGCCAGCACACACGCTGGTTGTGTGACCAGCGCACGCGCAATCGCCACACGCTGGCGCTCGCCACCCGAGAGTTCTGCCGGGCGGTGATGCAGACGATCCTTGAGCCCCACATTTGCTAGCATTTTAGTAGCAAATTGCTCAGATTCCAAGTTGGCTAACCGCCGAATCCATAAGGGCATGGCTACATTGTCGAGGGCACTGAACTCGGGCAGCAGGTGGTGAAACTGGTAGACAAAACCCAGATGCTGGTTACGCAACTGGCCCTGCTTGTCAGCAGAAAGGCTGGCCAAGTCCTGGTCCTTGAGCATCACCTTTCCGGACGTGGGACTGTCCAGCCCGCCCATCAGATGCAGCAAGGTGCTTTTGCCGGAACCTGAAGTGCCGACTATGGCCACCGTGTCGCCCGCATGCACCTGCAGGTCCACGCCCTGCAGTACGGTGAGGTCAATCCGGCCTTCATGAAAACGCTTGGTCAGGCCAGAGGCGCTCAAGACAATGTCATTCATAACGTAGCGCCTCAGCCGGATTCACACGGCTGGCGCGCCAGCTCGGGTAAAGCGTCGCCAGAAAGGCCAACACCAGTGCGATCACCGCAATCGGCATGATGTCGCTGTATTGCGGCTCGCTGGGCATGCGGCTGATGAGGTAGATGTCCTTGGGTAAAAAGCTGGCATTCAAGAGCCGTTCCAGCGCCGGCACGATCACGTCGATGTTGAAGGCAATGCCCAAGCCCAGCAGCAAACCCGCCAGCGTGCCAATCACACCGACCATCGCGCCCTGCACCACAAAGATGCCCATGATGCTGGCCGGGCTGGCGCCTAGCGTGCGCAGGATCGCAATGTCGGCGCGCTTGTCGGTTACTGTCATCACCAGCGTGCTGACGAGGTTGAAGGCCGCCACCGCCACAATCAGCGTGAGGATGATGAACATCATGCGTTTTTCAAGCTGCACGGCGGAAAACCAGGTTCTGTTTTGCAGCGTCCAGTCCCGAATCAGCAGGTCACCACTGAGATTCTTCGACAGCGCCACCGCCACCGCACGCGCCTGGTGTAAATCCTTCAGCTTGATGCGGATGCCAGTGGGCCCTTCGAGTCTGAAGATCTTGGCCGCATCATCCTGATGCATCATGACCAGCGCGGAGTCATATTCAAAGTGGCCGGAATCAAATGTGCCCACAACTTTCATCTGCTTCAGGCGTGGCACCACGCCGGCTGGCGTGACCTGCCCGCTGGGCGCAATCAGCGTGACGGTATCGCCCTCACGCACGCCCATGGCACGCGCCAACTCGCCACCCAGCACCACGCCAAATTCACCAGAAACCAGCCGCGAAAGCGTGGCGCTGGTGCCTGCAGCCAGATCGGTCACCTGCCCTTCAAGCGCCGGGTCAATGCCTCGCACAACTGTGCCTTTCATATCCTCACCCCTTGCCACCAAGGCCTGGGTTGCTATGAAAGTTGCAGCACCGACCACATTTGGGTTGGACTTGATTTCGGCCAGGGTTTTTTGCGGGGCCGGTAGCGCAGCCGCGTTGGGCGCAAACACTTCAATATGCGAGATCACGCCGAGCATGCGATCACGCACCTCTTTTTGAAAGCCATTCATCACGCTCAGCACAATGATCAGCGCGGCCACACCCAGGGCAATTCCGAGCATCGACACACCCGAAATAAATGAGATGAAGCCGTTGCGCCGAGTCGCCCGGCCGGCCCGCGTGTAGCGCCAGCCCAAAACCAGCTCATAGGGGATTTGCATAACCCTCGATTGTGGCATCCCGGACAATAGCAACATGTCAGGCACCCAATCACCCCATCTTGTCATTGCGTTTGCCCGTTGCGCCGGCCAGGGGTGGCAAGAGACCATGCAAAGCCTGCCTGCCGGCAGCCTTAAAAACCTGCATCGGCTGCTGCATGGCATGAAATGGATCGAAACCGACACGGGTACCGCGTTTTCTTTGTCTCCACCACACGAAAGGGTGCAGGCTAAAGCCCTGGGGCTGGCCGGCGATGGAGCGATCGTTGACGGTCTGATCCCGTGTGCGGCCCAGGAAGCCGGCGACACGCAAGGCCGGGCCTGGGCATGGGTAACGCCCTGTCACTGGGCCATGGGCCGGGAACACGCCACCCTGACCGATACCGCTTTGCTGGGTTTGACGCCCAACGAGTGCTCAACCCTGGGGGCTGCTATGCAACCCTATTTTGAAACCGAAGGCATCACCCTGCACCCTGCCCGCGCGGCGGGTTCGGAGCACTGGCTGGCAGAAGGTGAAGTGTTTCGCCAATTGCCCACCGCGTCGTTGGACCGGGTGCTGGGTCGCAATGTCGATGCCTGGCTGCCAGATTCCAAAACGGCACCCTCGCTGCGCAGGCTGCAAAACGAAATGCAGATGCTGCTCTATACCCACCCGCTTAACGATGCGCGAAGCGCCAGGCGCTTGCCGACTGTCAACTCCTTCTGGCTCAGCGGAACCGGTGCGCTCCCATCCACGCGGCCCGCAGCCGCGCAAGACGTCGAGCTGGCCCGCCACCTTGCGCAAGCCGCTTTCAGCGACGACTGGACGGCCTATGGGCTAGCCTGGGGCCAACTTGACGCGACGCTGATCGCAGGTCACCTGGCGCGTCAGAGCGCCGGCGAGTCGGTGCGACTGACGCTGTGTGGCGAGTGCCATGCACAGACTTTTGAAACCGCCCGGCACGGCCTGTTGACCCGGATTGCAAGGTTTTTATCACCCCAGCCAGCGCTGCAGTTACTTCAACAGCTATAATTTTTATAGCGTGCTGTTATTAATACGGATATGAAAATACAGGTCAGAGACATTCCGCCTCGCAGCGCGTGGGCGCTTCAGCAAGCCGGCATTCATCCGCTGCTGGCCCAGCTTTATGCAGCTCGTGGCGTGTTGACGGCTGACGAACTCGATGACGGCCTGGCCCGGCTGCTGCCCCCTGCCAGCATGCTGGTGGCGGCGCCAGCGGCCAAACTTTTGGCAGACGCAATGGCGACCGGCCAGAAGATTTGCGTGGTGGCGGACTATGACTGCGACGGTGCCACGGCCTGCGCCGTAGCGCTGCGCGGCTTGCGGCTTCTGGGCGCATCGCTCAAGGATTTTGACGTCAGCTATCTGGTACC
>JANOLL010000008.1:0-3872 GCA_031419775.1 Polaromonas sp.
ACCTGACTTCTCTGGTTGAGCAAGATGATGCCGACGTTGGGCCTGAAGCCATCCCGGTCGAGCATAATCAAACCTCAATTTTTTAAACTGAGTCCATTATGCACAGCGAACTCAGCAAAGCCAAGCGCTGCGCGCACCGCCCGTTTTCCATCTCCTCCGCCTCCCAGAAAAATAGCCCATGAAAGCCTCGCAGTTTTTTATCTCCACCCTCAAGGAAGCGCCGGTTGACGCTGAAATAGTCAGCCACCAATTGATGATGCGCGCCGGGTTGATCAAAAAGCTGGGCGCGGGGATTTACAACTACATGCCCATGGGTCTGCGCGTGATCCGCAAGGTCGAGGCGATTGTTCGCGAAGAGATGAACCGCGCCGGGGCGATTGAAATGTCCATGCCTGTGGTTCAGCCCGCCGAGCTGTGGCAGGAGACCGGACGCTTTGAAAAAATGGGCCCCGAACTGCTACGCATCCAGGACCGCCATGGCCGCGACTTTGTGGTGCAGCCGACCAGCGAGGAAGTCATCACCGACGTGGTGCGCCAAGACATCAAGAGCTACAAGCAGCTGCCCAAAAACTTCTACCAGATCCAGACCAAATTTCGTGATGAGCGCCGTCCCCGCTTTGGCCTGATGCGCGGACGCGAGTTCACGATGAAAGACGCCTACAGTTTTGACCGCGACCCTAGCGCAGCCAAGGCCAGTTATCAGATCATGGCGCAGGCCTACCGGCGGATTTTCGATCGCTTCGGCCTGACCTATCGTGCCGTGGCGGCCGACAGCGGTGCGATTGGTGGCGATTTGAGCGAGGAGTTTCAGGTGATTGCGGCCACCGGTGAAGACGCCATCGTGTACTGCCCCGGCAGCGATTACGCCGCGAACATGGAAAAAGCCGAGGCCCTCGATCCCAGGTTATCGCCAAGGGGCAAGCGCGCGGCACCTTCGCAGGCCCTCACCAAAACCGCGACGCCCGGCAAGGCGACGTGCGAAGACGTGGCCGAGTTGCTGGGCATAGCGCTAACAAGCACTGTGAAATCGCTGGTACTCGCCACCGACGAACGCGACGAGGCCGGCAAACCCCTCGCCACGCAGGTCTGGCTGCTGCTGCTGCGCGGCGACCATGACATGAACGAAGTCAAGGTCGGCAAGGTTGCCGGCCTGTTGGGGTTTCGCTTTGCCACTCAGGACGAGATTGAAAACCACTTTGGCTGCAAGCCAGGCTATCTAGGACCCCTGAATCTCAGAAAGCCGGTCAAGATGGTGGTCGACCGTGAAGCAGCCGTACTGAGCGATTGGGTATGTGGCGCCAACGAAGTCGACTTTCACATCACTGGCGTCAACTGGGGCCGCGACCTGCCCGAGCCCGACCTGATCGCTGATATTCGTAACGTTGTCGCCGGTGACCTGTCACCCGATGGGAAGGGCGTGCTGTCGATTGAACGCGGCATAGAGGTCGGCCATGTGTTCTACCTCGGAACCAAATATTCCCGCGCCATGAATGCCACCTTTCTCGATGAAAACGGCAAACCCCAATTCATGGAGATGGGCTGCTACGGCATCGGCATCACGCGACTGCCGGCAGCCGCCATCGAGCAAAACCACGACGCGCGCGGCATCATCTGGCCCGATGCGATCGCACCGTTCACCGTCGTGCTGTGCCCGATCAGCCCCGACCGCTTTCCGGACGTCAAGGCCGCGGCCGACAAGCTTTACGCTGAACTCACGGCAGCCGGAGTTGATGTCATCCTCGACGACCGCAACGAGCGCCCGGGGGCAATGTTTGCCGACTGGGAGCTAATAGGCGTGCCCCATCGCATCACGATTGGCGACAGAGGCCTGAAAGAGGGGCGGCTGGAATACCAGCATCGCCGGGACGCAGAGTCGACCCAAGTCACCACGGGCGGGGCGCTGGGCTTTGTCAAGGACAAGCTGGGCTTGTGAGCGTGGATCAACCGAGCTTTTTTAAGGGGCTACCGAGCACTTCAGAGGTGTCTGGAAAGTTCTTGATTTCACGTCGAAAATGCCTGCAGGCAGCATCAATAGGATGTAGTAAGCTATTATTTTCAGAGCATGCCAGGGCTGGTGCGCAAATCGAAGAACCGCTGATCGACTCGGTGCGTACCGCGCTGAGTTCAGCAGTATCCAACCGGGCACCACCGATTCCGGAGTTCAGGGACACTGAAAGCCGGCTGCAGTACCTGCGCTGGCTGGGCACCATGAGCGATCGATTGGTCAAGAAGAAACCGGAGTGGCAAATCCGCAAGGAGTTTTTGCAGACCGTCTGGTATGAAAGCAAGCGTGCCGGGCTCGATGTGACGCTGGTGATGGGCTTGATCCAGGTCGAAAGCAATTTCCGAAAGTTCGCTGTCAGCGTGGTGGGTGCGCGCGGCTACATGCAGGTGATGCCCTTTTGGACGCGCGTGATCGGCGACGGCGACGCCGGCAAGCTGTTTCACATGCAGACCAATCTGCGCTTTGGTTGCGTGATATTGCGCCACTACCTGGACCGCGAGCGCGGCGACGTCTTCATGGGCCTGGGCCGCTACAACGGTTCACGCGGCAAGGCGCCCTATCCTGACGCCGTGTTGGGGGCCACCAAGAACTGGCAATTCAATGGCTGACGCCCGCAGTCGGTACAGTCACCACGCGTAAGCAGAAAATTAGCCTGCCGGGTGTCGTGTAGCGGCGCAGCAAGGTCTGTCTCGTCTTTGAGCATCACCCCCGACAGCTGCCGCTGGTGCATGGCCGACGCCAGGTGGTGCAGCTTGAAGGCCGCATCGTCATAGGACAGCCCCGCCGGGCGAATATTGGAAATGCAGTTACGGCTGGCGTCTGTCAGGCCGACGCGCGGCATCCAGGTCATGTAGACGCCCAGGCTGTCCGGCGAACTCAGGCCCGGACGCTCGCCGATCAGCAGCACGACCAGTCTGGCGCGCAGCCGTTCGCCAACTTCATCACCAACGGCCACACGTGCCTGGCTGAGGATAGTCAGCGGAGCCATCGACCAGTTTTCCGGGGCGATCAGGCGCATCACCGCGGCCATCAGCGGTACCGCGTTTTGGGCAACTGCGCGCGCGGACAGGCCGTCGGCGATGACAAAGGCGATGTCGTAGCCACGCTGTGGGTCTGGCTGCATACGGGCCTGCAAGACCTCACGCGAAGCGTCGTTCAGGCGTCGTCCCAGGTCAGGCCGCTGCATATAGGTCAGGCGGTCCGCCGCCGCGCTTGCCAGCACCAGCACGTCGTTCGCCGGGCCAAGTCCCGCGCCTTCGAGATCCTGCAGCAGCTGCGGCACATCCAGGCCCCAATGCACCGCGTCGCGCGCCCGCGCATGCGCCAGCTGAAAGGCCAGCTGCGGCTGCGTCGGCACACTGACGCCGCTGCGGCCCAGCGCAATGCGGGCGGCGGTGAACTGGCGCAATTGCTGCCAGGCATTGGCGACGACAAGCGTTGGGGGTAGCGTCATCGGGTGCCTGGTGCGTTGTGGTGGTGCTCAGCGCACCCGCAGCAAGGCGTCACGAAACGTGGGCGGCAGGCTGTCGTTGAGTCTGAAGTTCTCGTCCGGGGTGACGATCTGCATCGCCTGCAGCCACGCCTCGAACTCCGGCGCCGGCCTCAAGCCCAGCGCGCGGCGCGCATACAGCGCATCATGAAACGACGTGGTCTGGTAGTTGAGCATGATGTCGTCAGAGCCCGGAACACCCATCACAAAGGTGCAGCCCGCCACGCCCAACAGCGTCAACAGCACGTCCATGTCGTTCTGGTCGGCCTCGGCGTGGTTGGTGTAGCAAACATCGCAGCCCATCGGCAGGCCCAGCAGCTTGCCGCAAAAATGGTCTTCCAGCCCGGCGCGAATGATCTGCTTGCCGTCGTACAGGTA
>JANOLL010000009.1:0-6641 GCA_031419775.1 Polaromonas sp.
TGCTCGATACCCTGGCGCAAAAGCTTGATGACGCTCTGGACGGGCAGGCACTTCCGGAGGTTTGGGTGCTGGAGCTGTCCAGCTTTCAGCTTGACGGCATCACAAACTTTGAGCCGACGGTAGCCACCGTGCTCAACATCACGCAGGATCATCTGGACTGGCATCAGACCCTGGACGCGTATGCGGCAGCCAAAACCCGCATTTTCAGCGGCAGCGGCGTAATGTTGCTCAATCGGGATGACCCCTTGGTGATGGCCGCCTTGCCCCCCTTGGTCAAAGGCAAACAGTTGCGCGAGGTGCTGACGTTTGGCAGCGATCTGCCGCAGCGCCCGGGGGACTACGGCATTGAAACCGTTCACGGCATGGCGTGGCTGGTGCGGGCCGCAGCGGCCGATGAAACCGTCAGGCGGCGCAAGGACGAAGCGCTGGAGCTGCACATTCAGCGATTGATGCCCGTTGACGCCCTGCACATCCGTGGTCGCCACAATGCGACCAATGCGCTGGCTGCACTGGCACTGGCAGTCGCCGCTGGCTGTCAACTCGCGCCCATGTTGCATGGCCTGCGTGACTACCGGGGCGAGCCACATCGGGTGCAATCGATCGCTCTAATCCATGAGGTCGAATTTTTCGATGACAGCAAAGGCACCAATGTCGGCGCTACCGTCGCTGCGTTGGCCGGTTTGGGCGCTGAACGCAAGCTGGTGGTGATCATGGGGGGTGATGGCAAGGGGCAGGATTTTTCGCCACTGGCCGAGCCGGTCTCGCGTTACGCCCGGGCTGTGGTGTTGATCGGGCGCGATGCCCCAGCGATCCGGACCGCTTTGCACCACACTGCGGTGGCGCTGTACGACGCCGCGTCCCTGCATGCGGCCGTTGACGTGGCCGTGCAGCAGGCCCAGCCAGGTGATGCGGTACTGATGTCGCCAGCTTGTGCCAGCCTGGACATGTTCGACAACTACGAACACCGGGCTAGGGTCTTTTGTGAAGCGGTGCAGTCGCTTGCGCGCGAGGAAGGGGTGGTCCTGTGATCAGCGGCAACCGCTTCATCGACTGGTTTTCCGGCGTCGGCCCTGCTGCGGCCGATGTGTTGCCGGTCAAGCTCGGCAGTACCCGTCTGGCTGGCACGCCCGCCGCACCGGTGCGCATGGCGGGCTTTGACCAGGCGCTGGTCTGGGTCACTGCGGCCTTGCTGCTGTGGGGCCTGGTGATGGTGTATTCGGCCTCGGTCGCAATGCCTGACAACCCCAAGTTTGCGCGTTACGCCCACACGCATTTTTTGACGCGTCACATGCTGTCACTGCTGGTGGCATTCATCGTGGCGATGTTGGCGTTCCAGGTGCCGATGTCTACCTGGGAAAAAGTGGCACCCTGGTTGTTTGTGCTGTCTCTGATCTTGCTGATGCTGGTGCTCGTGCCTTTTATTGGCAAGGGTGTCAATGGCGCGCGCCGCTGGATCACGCTCGGCTTCATGAATTTTCAACCTTCGGAACTCGCCAAGTTTGCGGTGCTGCTTTACGCGTCGGACTACATGGTTCGAAAAATGGAGGTCAAAGAGCATTTCTTTCGCGCCGTGATGCCGATGGCCGTGGCGATTGCAGTGGTTGGCTTGTTGTTGCTGGCCGAGCCCGACATGGGAGCCTTCATGGTGATTTCGGTCATTGCCATGGGCATCCTCTTTCTGGGCGGCGTCAACGCCCGCATGTTTTTTGTGATTGCGGCCGTGGTGGTGGTTGCTTTTGCCCTGATGGTGATGCTCAGCGAGTGGCGCCGCGAGCGGATTTTTGCTTACCTCGATCCATGGAGCGAAAAATACGCCTTGGGCAAGGGCTACCAGCTGTCGCATTCGCTGATCGCATTTGGACGCGGCGAAATTTTTGGCGTCGGACTGGGCGGCAGCATCGAAAAACTGCACTGGCTGCCCGAAGCGCACACCGACTTTTTGATGGCCGTGATCGGCGAGGAATTCGGTTTGATCGGCGTCCTGGTGGTGATCGGTCTGTTCATGTGGATGACGCGCCGCATCATGCACATCGGGCGTCAGTCGATTGCGCTGGATCGCCTGTTTGCAGGCCTGGTGGCCCAGGGTGTCGGCATCTGGATTGGCTTTCAAACTTTCATCAATATCGGCGTCAACCTGGGTGCCCTGCCGACCAAGGGCCTGACCTTGCCGCTCATGAGTTACGGCGGTTCAGCGATTTTGATGAACCTGATTTCGCTGGCCGTGGTGCTGCGCATTGACTACGAGAATCGCCTGCTCATGCGCGGAGGCCGTGCATGAGCAGACAACACTGTGCCCTGGTGATGGCGGGTGGGACTGGCGGCCATATCTTTCCGGGTCTGGCGGTGGCTGAGGCTCTGCGCGACAAAGGCTGGCGCGTGCACTGGTTGGGCGGCAAGGGAAGTCCAGATCACCCCAGCATGGAAAGCCTTCTGGTGCCGCCGCGCGGCTTTGCTTTCGAGACCATCGATTTTTCCGGGGTACGCGGCAAAGGGCTGGGCACACTGGCTTTTCTGCCCATGCGTTTGTTGAAAGCCTTTTGGCAAAGCATTCAGGTGATCCGGCGCGTCAAGCCCAATGTGGTGGTCGGTCTGGGCGGTTACATCGCCTTTCCGGCCGGCATGATGGGCGTGTTACTGGGCAAACCGCTTGTGTTGCATGAACAGAATTCGGTGGCAGGGCTGGTCAATAAAATTCTGGCCGGGGTAGCTGACCGGGTCTTCACCGCGTTTCCAAATGTGCTGAAAAATGCCGAGTGGGTCGGCAATCCCTTGCGCGCTGCCTTCACGGCGCAGGCTGATCCTGCCACGCGGTTTGCCGGTCGTTCCGGTCCGCTGCATGTGCTAGTGGTGGGTGGCAGTCTCGGTGCCGCAGCCTTGAACAGCATCGTACCCACGGCGCTGGCCCTGATGCCGCTGGAGCGGCGTCCTGTCGTGACGCATCAAAGCGGAGCCAGGCAAATTGACGCGCTACGGGCCCACTACCAGGCTGCAGGCGTGGACGCTACCCTCACGCCTTTCATTGACGATACGGCTGGCGCATTTGCCGATGCTGATCTGATCATTTGCCGCGCAGGGGCCAGCACCGTGACAGAAATCGCAGCGGTGGGCGCGGCGGCGCTGTTCGTGCCGTTTCCGTCAGCGGTGGATGACCACCAAACCACCAACGCCCGCTTTCTGGTCGATCAGGGTGCGGGATGGCTGGTGCCACAGCGCGATCTGTCGCCTGAGAAGCTGGCCGAAATGCTACAAAAAATAGAGCGCTCTGTCCTTATGGGGTATGGGCTTAGGGCCAAAACAATGCAAAAAACAGAGGCCGCAGCACGGATTGTGGCCGCCTGCGAGGAACTGGCGGCATGAAGCACGCAATCAAGAACATTCACTTTATCGGCATGGGTGGCTCGGGCATGTCGGGCATCGCCGAGGTGCTGCACAACCTCGGCTATGTGATTTCTGGCTCTGACCTATCCGATAGCGCGCCGCTGCGTCGTCTGGGCAGCATGGGCATCAAAACCTTTGTGGGTCATGCTGCCGAAAACCTCGCCACGGTCGATGCCGTGGTGACGTCGACCGCAGTGCAGGCTGACAACCCGGAAGTGATGGCTGCGCGTGAAAAGAAAATTCCTGTGGTGCCCCGCGCCCTGATGCTGGCGGAACTGATGCGTTTGAAGCAGGGCATTGCGATTGCCGGAACGCATGGAAAAACCACCACCACCAGTCTGGTCGCCAGCATTCTGGCTGAGGGTGGTCTGGATCCGACCTTTGTAATCGGCGGGCGACTCAACAGCGCAGGCGCCAACGCCAAGCTGGGCTCGGGCGACTACATCGTGGTGGAGGCCGATGAGTCCGACGCATCGTTTTTGAACCTCTTGCCCGTGATGGCGGTGGTCACCAATATCGATGCCGACCACATGGAAACCTATGGGCATGACTTCGGCAATCTTAAAAAAGCCTTTGTTGATTTTCTGCACCGCATGCCTTTTTACGGCACTGCCATCCTGTGTACGGATGACCCGGCGGTGCGCAGCATCGTTTCGGAGGTGTCCTGCCCCATCACAAGCTATGGATTTGCGGAAGACGCGCAGGTCCGGGCGGTCAACGTGCGGCCGATGGGCGCGCAAATGCACTTCACCGCGCAGCGGCGCAATGGGGTGACGCTGCCAGACCTGGATGTGGTGCTCAATCTGGCTGGCGAACACAACGTGCTCAACGCGCTGTCGGCCATAGCGGTCGCGGTGGAGCTCAACGTGCCAGATACCGCTGTGCTCAAGGCGCTTGCCGAGTTCAAGGGAGTAGGCCGGCGCTTCCAGAGTTACGGTGATATGCAGGCCAAAGGCGGTGGGCGTTTCACGGTCATTGAAGACTACGGTCACCATCCTGTTGAAATGGCTGCAACACTGGCCGCGGCGCGCGGTGCCTTTCCGGGCCGGCGTCTGGTGCTGGCATTCCAGCCGCATCGCTACACCCGTACGCGCGATTGTTTTGAGGATTTCGTCAAGGTCATCGGTCACGCGGACAGTGTCTTGCTGTCCGAGGTCTATGCCGCCGGCGAGGCGCCGATTGTTGCTGCCGATGGGCGCTCGCTGACGCGTGCCCTGCGTGTGGCGGGCAAGGTGGAGCCGGTTTTTGTCGACGCGATTGAGGCCATGCCACAGGCCATCATGGACAACGCGCTGGACGGCGATGTTGTGGTGTGCATGGGGGCCGGGTCTATCGGTACCGTGCCTCAGAAAGTAGCTGATATGCTACAAATAAAAGAGCATTTAACCCAATCAGGAAGCAGGCTATGAGCCAAAAATTCCTGAATTTTGGGAAAGTGGCGGTGCTCATGGGCGGTGTCTCGGCCGAGCGTGAGATCTCTCTGATGTCGGGCCGCGGCGTACTTGCGGCGCTGCGCGCCCGCGGTGTGGATGCGCATGCGTTCGATCCTGCTGAGCGCGACCTGGCTGAATTGAAAAAGTCAGGTTTTTCCCGTTGCTTCATCACCTTGCATGGCCGATTTGGTGAAGACGGGACGGTACAAGGCGCACTGGAATTGCTTGGCATTCCGTACACCGGATCAGGGGTCATGGCCTCCAGCATGGCGATTGACAAGGTCATGACCAAGCGCATTTTGCTCGCAGAAGGCTTGCCTACACCTCGCTATGTGCTGCTGCGCCGGGGAGCTTACAGCAGTACCGACGTTCAGCCGATTCCCAAGATGCTCGGCTTGCCGCTGATTGTCAAACCGGCGCGAGAAGGTTCTTCAATCGGTCTGACCAAGGTCACCGCTGCCGCCGATATGGTGGCTGCAGTCGAGCTGGCCGCTCGCCTGGACGCGGATATCTTGTGTGAAGAATTTGTTGACGGCGATGAGGTCACCTGTCCGGTACTGGGCAGTGGCCATGATGCTCGCGCGCTACCGGTGATCCGCATTGTTGCTGAGGACGGCAACTACGACTACCAGAACAAGTATTTCACCGACAGCACACAGTACCTGCTCCCCTGCGGCCTGCCTGCGGGAGAAGAAGCTGCCATCCAGCAGCTGGTGTTGCGCGCCTACCAAACGCTGGGTTGCCGGGGCTGGGCGCGTGCCGATGTGATGATTGACCGGACCACCCGCCGGCCTTTTGTGCTAGAGATCAATACCTCGCCGGGCATGACGGGACACTCGCTGGTACCGATGTCGGCCCAGGCAGCGGGCCTGTCCTACGAGGACCTGTGCATCGCCATCCTGAAGTCCGCTGCGCTGGATTATCAGAATGCTGCTTACGCACCTGAAGCAAGCACCACCGGGGCAGTCGTTTGAGCCGCGCCCGGTCACTGCCGATGCCGATGCCTCTGCCACCAGATATCAGGCTGATGAACAGGGTGTCCTGGCTATTGAGCCTGGTCTTTGCTGCCATGGTGCTGGCAGTGGGCGTGGCCTGGTTGATGCGTCAATCACTGTTTAATCTGGGCGCCATCAGCGTGCAGGGCGATGTGACGCACAACAACGTGGTGACTTTGCGTGCCAACGTTGCACCGCGCTTGGCGGGTAATTTTTTCACCGTTGATCTGGCCCGCACGCGTGCGGTTTTCGAGTCACTGCCCTGGGTACGCCGGGCCGTGGTGCAACGCCAGTTTCCGGACCGGCTGCGCGTGGTACTGCAGGAGCATCGGCCCATCGCCAGGTGGGGAGCAGAAGGCGACTCCCGGCTGGTCAACAATTTTGGTGAAGTTTTTGAGGTCAATCAGGCCGAGGCGGAAGCTGAAGACTTACCTCAACTCA
Organism: Polaromonas sp.; assembly: GCA_031419775.1. Classification (GTDB taxonomy): domain Bacteria; phylum Pseudomonadota; class Gammaproteobacteria; order Burkholderiales; family Burkholderiaceae_C; genus Polaromonas. The sequence continues at coordinate 6,248 of JANOLL010000009.1, forward strand.
ACGGCCCCCTGGGCCAGGCGGCACTGGTCCTTCAGGTTTATCAAAACCTGTTCCCGCTGTTTGAAAAACTCGACAGCGTGCTGGAAAAGCTCGAGCTCACCAGCCAGGGCGGTTGGCGTGCCAGGCTGGACAGCGGCGCGGTGCTGGATTTGGGCCACGGATCGCTGGAGGAGATTGAATCGCGCACGCAGCGCTTCCTGGCCACACTTCCGCAGGTCTCCTCACGCTACGGCCGCGACCTTGAGTCGGCGGATCTGCGCTACGGCAACGGTTATGCAGTCAAGCTCAGGGGAGTCACCACGGTCAATCCCGCCGACAACAAAGACAGGCAAGCGAAAAGGTAAACAGCGATGGCCAAAGAATACAAAGAACTCGTGGTGGGGCTGGACATCGG
>JANOLL010000010.1:0-2991 GCA_031419775.1 Polaromonas sp.
TGTCGCAAGCATGAGATGGGTCCCGGGCACCCCGAGTGCCCTGAACGACTCGATGCCATCGAAGACTGGTTGCTGGCAACGGGTGTCAAGGATGCACTGGACTGCCGCGAGGCGCCGCTGGCGTCCATCAGCGACATCGAGCTGGCGCATGACCGTATGATGGTCGCGGCCATCCATGGCCTGAGCGAACAGCTGGGCGACGACGTGGACGCGGGCGGTCCACGCTATGCGCAGATTGATCCTGATACCGCGCTCAACATTCACACCTGGGATGCGGTGCTGAGGGCTTCGGGTGCAGCGCTTTCGGCCACCGACAGTGTCATGGCAGGTGAGATGGAAAACGCCTTTTGCGCTGTGCGGCCACCCGGCCACCATGCCTGCCACGACCGATCGATGGGATTTTGTGTGTTCAACCAGGTTGCCGTCGCGGCGCGCCATGCGTTGGAGCGCCATGGCTTGCAGCGGGTGGCAGTGGTAGATTTTGATGTGCACCATGGCAACGGCACCGAAGACATTCTGAGTGGCGATGACCGGGTACTGATGGTCGGAATCTTTCAGCACCCGTTTTATCCCTACAGTGGCACCGGCCGTCCGGCCGCTAACATGCTCAACCTGCCGGTTCCTGCCTATACCAAGGGCAAGGAAATTCGCGAGTTGATTGAAACGCACTGGATCCCCAGGCTGGAAGCCTTCAAGCCCGAGATGATTTTCATCAGCGCGGGTTTCGATGCGCACAAGGATGACGACCTCGGTCAGCTGGGGCTGGTCGAGCAGGACTACGCGTGGATCACCCAGCGTTTGAAGGACGTCGCCAGACGCCACGCCAAGGGCCGGATCGTGTCGTGCCTGGAAGGCGGCTACAACCTGAAGGCGCTGGCCCGCAGCGTCGAAGCGCATGTTCGCGTATTGGCCGATCTTTAACTGAGCTGCAATGCGACTTCGCTGTCGCCGTATCAGGCCATGGCGGGCGACAGCGCTTTTAATCAACCGGAATGGGTACAGATTGACAATGACAGCTGAGAGGAAAGCACCATGGCCAGTGTCGGCCTTTTGAATTTCGACTCTATTTTTCCGGCGGGTGCCCTGGACGGAAAACCGGCTCGCCCGAGCAACCGCATCGACAGTCTGGATGAATGGTTTGCTGCCCTGACGCAGACCGGCGCACTGGTGGAGTTAACGGTGCTGGTTGGCTGCGCGCTACTGGCCTGGCTGATGGTGGGGCTGCTGCGCCGAGCCACCGGTGGTACCGACAGCTCGTCGATTTTTTTCGGTCGACGCATCATCGACGGGGTGCTGTTTCCGCTGCTGCTTTTGAGTCTGGCCTACGCGGCACAGCTGGTACTGGTGCGCCTGTTTGTGCTGGCACTTTTCAAGGTGGCGATTCCAGTGTTGCTGTCGCTGGCGGTGATTCGCCTGGGCGTCAAGGTGCTGCAGGCGGCCTTCGAACATTCCCCCATCGTCCGGGCTCTGGAACGCTCCCTGTCATGGCTGGCCTGGCTTGGCATGTTGCTGTGGGTCAGTGGACTGCTACCCGTCATTCTGGAAGAGCTCGACGACATCAAGTGGAAGGTGGGCGGTTCCACCCTGTCGATGCGAACCATGCTGGAGGGCATTCTGACTGCCGGGGTGGTGCTGCTGATCACGTTGTGGATTTCTGCCGCCCTCGAGACCCGTCTGCTGCGCTCGGCCAAGGGCAACGAGTTGTCGCTGCGCAAGGCAGTAAGCAACGCATCACGTGTGATGTTGATGTTCATTGGCTTGCTGTTGGCCTTGTCGGCTGTGGGCATCGACCTGACCGCGCTGTCGGTTTTTGGCGGTGCGATTGGCGTGGGACTGGGCTTTGGTTTGCAGAAGCTGGCGGCCAACTATGTCAGTGGCTTTGTGATGTTGGCCGAGCGCAGTGTCCGCATTGGCGACAATGTGCGTGTGGATGGATTCGAAGGACTGATTACCGACATCCGGGCACGCTACACCGTGGTCCGCGCCATATCCGGGCGCGAATCGATTGTCCCCAACGAGATGTTCATCAGCAACCGCATTGAAAACCTGTCGCTGTCGGATTTGCAGGTGATGCAATCGACGGTGGTGTCGGTCAGTTATGACAGCGACGTTGAATTGGTGATGCGTTTGCTCAGCGAGGCGGCCTCTCACCATGATCGGGTCGAACGCGATCCGCCTCCTACCGCCAACCTCACCAACTTTGGTGCCGACGGGCTGGAATTTACCCTGAACTACTGGATGACTGATCCGGAAAACGGCCAGCAAAACTTGCGCTCGCGGGTCAATCTGGACATTCTGAAGGCGCTGCGGAGCAAAGGTATCGTCATCCCCTCGCCACAGCGGGTGGTCCAGTTGCACCGCGCACCGCCCGCTTCACCGTCGGCACCCCCTGCGGCGTCGCCTCAGGTCGTCGCAGCGGGTTAATGCCCCGCAAGTGCCACGGGCCAGACCGCAGAATAGAATGAGCGGCTGACTTTTACGTAAGCGTCAATCATTCATTTGGAGCCTGTCATGAAGGTTTTGGTACCCGTTAAACGTGTTGTCGACTACAACGTGAAGGTCCGCGTCAAATCCGATGGGTCGGGTGTGGATATTGCCAACGTCAAGATGAGCATGAATCCGTTTGACGAGATTGCCATTGAAGAGGCCACACGGCTGAAGGAAAAAGGCGTGGTGACCGAGGTGATTGCGGTCAGCTGCGGGGTGTTGCAGTGCCAGGAAACCCTGCGCACGGCGATGGCGATTGGTGCCGACCGTGCCATCCTGGTTGAAACCACTGAAGAATTGCAACCGCTGGCAGTCGCCAAATTGCTCAAGGCACTGGTCGAAAAAGAGCAGCCGCAGCTGGTCATTCTGGGCAAGCAGGCGATCGACGACGACTGCAACCAGACAGGTCAGATGCTGGCTGCGCTGCTCGGCTGGCCCCAGGCAACCTTTGCGTCCAAGGTAGAGGTGGCCGCAGGGACTGCCACTGTGACCCGTGAGGTCGAT
>JANOLL010000011.1:0-5700 GCA_031419775.1 Polaromonas sp.
ATCAGATGTGGGGCGGCCCGCACCTCAAAAAATTCGTCGAGATTGGACGACACAATACACAAATAACGCAGCCGCTCGAGCAAAGGCACGTCCGATCGCTTGGCCCAGTCGAGCACCCGCTCATTGAAAGCCAGAATGCAATGATCCCGGTCCAGAAACTGAACAGGAAGCTGAGCGGCCGGCTGTAGCCGGGCTGACCGGGCCGAAGAAGATGGAGGCGACAAAGGCGGTATCAGGGGTGTCAACAACTCAAGCTTTGTAGTTCAAACGTTCCCGTAGTGTTGATTGACTTTGTGACGGTGGCGTGACAGTGATTTTTACACTACTTTGGAGGGACCTGAATTGAGGATGACCGTTTTCTGGCGCGCCAACGGACGTGCCTCGACCAAATAAGCTTCAAAGAGCGTCGCGGCACGCGTCCAGTTAAAGTCCAACGCTCTCAATCGCGCTTCCTGGCGCGGCACTGCCAAAGCGCTGTAGCAGGCCTGCTGCAGATCTGCATCCATGACACCGCCGTGACAACTTCCGTCTGCCTTGAGCGAACCACCCAAAACCTCCAGCGGACCATCAACCGGATAAGCCGCCACCGGCGTGCCGGTTGCCATTGCTTCCAGCATGACCAGACCAAAGGTATCGGCCTTGCTGGGAAATACAAACACATCGGCTGCCGCGTATAGTTTGGCCAGTTCGACCCGAGGCATGACCCCGACCCAGCGTACCAGCGGATAGCGGACCTTGAGTGCTGCCTCCACCGGCCCCACTCCACAGACGACTTTGGTGCCTGGAATATCCAGCTTCAAGAAGGCATCGATGTTTTTTTCATAAGAGACGCGACCCACAAACAGTGACACCGGCCGCACCAGAGCACCCAGGGCGGGATAAAGACTCGGCTGCGGCTTGAAGGCAAATAATTCGGTGTCGACGCCATGGGTCCAACTTCGCAAATTCTGAAAGCCGCGCTGCTCCAGCATCCGCAAGACGCTGTGGGTAGGGACCATCACGCCGGAAGAAGGTTGGTGAAAGTACCGGAACAGCGCGTAGCCCCAAGACAATGGAACCTTCAACGCGGCATGAAGAATTTCGGGAAATTTGGTGTGAAACGCAGTTGAGAAACTCAATCGGCGTTTGATGCAGTAGTTGCGCGCGGCCCAGCCCAACGGACCCTCGGTCGCCACGTGAATGGCATCCGGCTGAAAGGCATCCAGTGTTTGGGTGAGCAGACGTTTAGGCGCCACCGCCAGGTCAATGCCGGCATAACCAGGACAAGGCCTGGTTTTGAACAAACCCGGATGAATCACCTCGATGGTGTGACCCTTGTCTGTCAGTTCCCGCACCAGTTCGACCAGCGTAGTCACCACACCATTGATCTGCGGTTGCCAGGCGTCGGTGATCAGGGCTATCTTCATACATTAGCCATCACGTTAGGCCCCACCGTCACCGCTACAGGGGCGGCGATATCCTGGGTCCGGACCTCGTGAGCGGGCGCCCAATGGAGCAGTTCCAGCGAGCCGTCGAAGTTTTCGACCAGCGCCGTTCGGCTTTCCACCCAGTCACCATCATTGCAGTAAAGCACGCCATCAATATCACGCATCTCAGCCCGGTGAATATGCCCGCACACCACGCCTTGATGGCCACGGCGGCCTGCCTCGTTGGCTACCGCCACTTCAAAGTCAGTGACGTAGTTGAGAGCACTTTTGACTTTCTGCTTGAGGTAAGCAGACAGTGACCAGTAAGGCAGACCCATGCGGGCACGCAGTCTGTTCAGGTGCCGGTTAAGTTTGAGTGTGAATTCATAGAGGTTGTCACCCACGTAGGCGAGCCATTTGGCACATTGCACCACGGCGTCAAAGTAGTCACCATGGATCACCCAGAGTCGACGGCCATCGGCTGTGACGTGGACGGCCTCCTCCATGACCTCGATGCCGCCAAATTGGTGGCCAATAAATTCACGCGCAAACTCATCGTGATTTCCCGGTACGAAAACCACCCGGCAACCTTTGCGGGCGCGTTTCAGCAGCTTTTGAACCACGTCGTTGTGGGACTGCGGCCAGAACCACTTGCGGCGTAACTGCCAGCCATCAACGATGTCACCCACCAGATAAAGCTTGTCGCTGGGATGCGCTTTCAGAAAGTCCAGTAAGGCCACAGCCTGACATCCAGGCGTGCCAAGGTGCAAGTCAGAGATGAATATCGTGCGGTAGCGCTTGCGGACGTCTTGATCTTCCTGATCGTCATCTCCCGACGGCATCGAGCCATCACCAAGCGATCCGAAGGCGTCGAACAGCTTACGCATCAGGCTTTTGCGAGAACGCCAGAATTGACGCCAGCCATCAAGGGTTTGGCTGCAAAGTGCTTCAAATAACGCGGCGGGAGGTCGGCGATTCGCATCATCATGGGCAAATCTGCGGAGTTGAATTCAGGGTCCCATGCCGGCGCGCCGAGTACCTTGGCGCCCAGTCGCAAATAACCTTTGATCAGCGCTGGCGGTTCAATCTGGAGCGAACCATCCAGACGCTCTACCGGCAAGGCCAGTCGCGGGGTGACCTGATATTCGATCGAAGCCAGATGCGTCTGACTGACCTGGCGCCAGATACTCGCCGCCGCTTGGCCGCTGGTGACTCCTTTGTGCTGCATCGGGATGCTGGCACATCCGATCATGGTGTCAAGCTGGTTACGCACCATGAACTCGGCAAGGGCGCCCCATAAGGCCAGAATCACGCCACCGTGTCGGTGCTCGGCATGCACACAACTGCGCCCGAGTTCAACCATGCGCTCACGCAAACCGCGCAAGCGGGTCAGGTCAAATTCGGTATCGCTGTAGGTACTGCCCACCCGTCTAGCTTGCGTTGGCGTCAAAACGCGGTAGGTACCGATCACTTCCTGAGAGTCGGCATCGCGCACCAGCAGGTGCTCGCAATAGTCGTCAAACAGGTCTATGTCATGGCCAGCCAGGGTGCTCGGCAGGTTAGCCCCCATCTCGAGGGCAAAGACCTGGAACCTCAGGCGTTGCGCCTGCCGAACCTCGTCCTGATGCCGGGCCCAGCTGACCGAGATCTTCCCCACGGAAGGCTTGTGAAACTCTGCAGAAATGGACTGGCTGACAACATCACTGCTTTGACAAAGTGACCCCCGTGGCATGGCGACTGGCGACAATGCAAAGGTGGGGTTGGGCAGTTCTTTCATGGCTCGCTCCTTGGTTTCTGATCGTTCAATGACTGGCTGTTGTAGGATGAAAAAAAGCCCCGGGTTCGGGGCTGGAAGAACACTGACAAGGCATCACGGGCGGCGGGGATGCTCCCGGTATCAGCTCGACAGGGTCGGGGGTAAGAAAGGCTCGACCCGGCCCCTCCTCCGGCCAGACCTTCAAGCCAGGGCCGTGTGCCTGCCTGGAAGCGCAGGCCTCCGGGGTTGTTAGCCATAGCCTGAGCCATGCAGCGCAAAATACGCAGGCATTGCTGATCGAAATCCTGGGTGCTTTGGCTGGCGGAGCGAGTGGCGTCTATGCCCTGCTGACCGGGGTCTGCACGGAGTTGTGGTTCAGGCCTCACGATCGGCTTGCTTGCTTGTGGCATGCCTGGAAGTGTGGGGTACCCGAGTGACGCGCTGATGTCAGTTAGGTGGCACTTTTGTGACAGGAAAATGCCGCCACTGAGTACACATTCATCATTACCGCTCCGAAAGCAGAAGGTGCTTCCGAATCAGTATGTCATTACGTTACGCTATGACTTTTATAGCATATTCTCTCGACCAAGCGTGGGCTGTGGCTATTATTTTCTTAAAATTTGGTCTTTTAGGCCTTCACCGCGGCTGCCAGCCGCTCGGCGCAGTCCAGCGACTGGCGAGCGTGGCTCGCCTCGACCATCAGACGCAGCAGCGGCTCGGTGCCGCTGGCTCGAATCAATACCCGCCCGGTCTCGCCCAACTCGGCTTGCACTGCCAGAGTCTCGGCCTTGAGCGCTTTGCTGGCTTGCCAGTTCTGACCGGGCCGCAGCCGCACGTTAATCAGGGTTTGCGGAAACAGCGACAGATCACCCAACAACTGGGCTATGGTTTTGCCGCTGCGCACGCAGGCCTGCAGCACCTGCAGCGCGCTGATGAGGCCATCACCCGTGGTGTGTTTGTCCAACGCCAGCAAATGGCCTGAACCTTCACCGCCCAGCAACCAGCCGCGCTTTTCAAGCTCCTCCAGCACATAACGATCGCCCACTTTCGCCCGCACAAACGCGACCCCTTTACGCCTGAATGCCATTTCAACAGCCATGTTGGTCATCAGCGTGCCTACAGCGCCAGGAACGGTTTCACCACGGGCAAGGCGCTCATTGACCATCAGGTACAACACCTCATCGCCATTAAAGAGTCGGCCCTGGGCGTCCACCAGTTGCAGCCGGTCGGCATCGCCATCCAGTGCGATGCCATAGTCGGCCTGATTCAGCATGACAGCCTCGATCAACGCGTCGGTGTAGGTCGCGCCCACACCGTCATTGATGTTCATGCCGTCCGGTGAGCAGCCAATCGCGACCACCTCGGCGCCCAGTTCATGGAACACCTTGGGCGCAATCTGGTAAGCCGCCCCGTGCGCGCCGTCGACTACTATTTTCAGACCCTTGAGCGTCAAGTCACTGGCAAAGGTGCTTTTACAAAATTCGATATAACGTCCGGCGGCGTCGTCCAGACGGCGAGATTTGCCCAAATTTGCAGAATCTGACCATTCCGGCAGCTCTTCCAGAACCGCTTCCACGTCGCGCTCCCAGTCGTCACCGAGCTTGCGGCCTTGAGCACTGAAGAATTTGATACCGTTGTCGGCATAGGGGTTGTGGCTGGCACTGATGACCACACCCAGACTGGCTCGTTGCGCCCGGGTGAGATAGGCCACACCGGGCGTGGGCAATGGGCCCAATAAGACCACATCGACTCCGGCAGAATTGAAGCCAGACTCCAGCGCACTTTCCAGCATGTAGCCCGAAATGCGTGTGTCCTTACCAATCAGCACCGTGGGGCGGGCCTCGGAGCGTTTGAGCACCCGGCCTACCGCGTGAGCCAGGCGCAGTACGAAATCCGGTGTGATGGGCGGCTGTCCCACCGTTCCGCGAATGCCGTCCGTGCCGAAGTATTTTCTGGTCATGGTGGGGTTCCTGGCAGGCTCGTTATTCTGAGAGTCACGGTCATTTTAGAGGCCGCCATCAGTGTCTCCTATTGGTTTGCCGTATAGCTCACCTCGTGCGCAGCCGTCCAGACGCGGAGCGCCTGCACCGTTTCGCGCACATCATGGACCCGCACGATGCGCGCACCTCGATCAACAGCCAGTAACGCAGCGGCCACGCTGGGAACCAGGCGATCAGCGATGCTCAGGGCTTGCTCTGCACTACCGACAGCCGCCAGCGAAGACTTGCGTGACCACCCAGCCAGCAGCGGGTAGCCGGCGCTTAGCAACTCGCCCTGCCGTGCCAGCAGGGAAAAGTTTTGCGCGACCGTTTTTCCAAAGCCAATGCCGGGGTCCAGCACCATCCGCATACGATCGACACCCCTCGCCTCAAGGGTCATGGCCCGATGTTTTAAAAAGTCCAGTACTTGGGCGACGGCATCGCCCTGCATGGTTTCAGCCTGCATGGTCTGCGGCTCCCGGTGCATGTGCATCAGGCACACACCACAGGCCGGATGCTGTGCCACCACGTCCAGAGCGCCAGGTTGCCGAAGCGCCCA
>JANOLL010000012.1:0-2172 GCA_031419775.1 Polaromonas sp.
TCGACCTTGATGACGTCGGCGCCCATATCGGCCAGCATGGAGCTGCAGGTCGGACCCGCCATGATCTGGCTCAGGTCAATCACGCGCATTCCAGCCAGCGGGCCAGGGTGTCCGGCAGGTGTCTTCATGGCTTTCCCGTTCCCAGTTTTAATCAGGCACCCGTCCAGACGGGCTTGCGTTTGGCGACGAAGGCCTCCACGCCTTCATGGAAATCACTGCTGCCATATGCGCGACGGATCAGGTCCTCGTCCTTTGGCAACTGATTGACCAGCAGACGCCTAAGCCCCTCCTTGGCCACACTTTGCGTCACTGGCGCAAGCGCTGCGAGCTGCTTGCACAATTCGGCGCATGCGGTGTCGATATCGGACGGCTCACAGATCTGGTTCAAAAATCCGCAAGCCAGGGCTTCTTCAGCGCGCAGGATTTCAGCCAGCATCAGCATGCGCTTGACGCGCGGCAAGCCAAACACGCCAACCAGACGCGCCATGTTGGCGATCGACAAACAATTTCCCAAGGTCCTGGCAATCGGTATGCCAAACCTTGCAGACGGCGTGCCGATCCGGAAGTCGCAGGTCGTGGCAATGGCCAATCCACCGCCGATCGCCCAGCCTTCAATCAAGGCGACGGTCGGCATGGGCAGTGCCTCTAGCAGAGCGATGCACTGGTCAATCTGGTTTTCATAAGCCACGCCGTCGTCACCGCTTTGAAAGGTTTTGAACTGTTCAATATCCGTCCCAGCTACAAAAGCCTCATCGCCAGCACCGCGAAAAGTCACTACCCGCACGGCTGCATCCGTCTGCATACGAACACAGATCGCCATCAACTGCTCATACATGGTCCAGGTCATGGCATTGCGGGACTGGGGACGGTCAAACACCACAGAAGCCACGCCGCCCTGCAGTGTCAGATGGACGGTACCTTCAGTCATGGGCCAGCAACACGACCGTCATCAGGCCTCACCCTTGACGCCTGCGTCTTTGACCACCTTGGCCCATTTTTTGGCCTCGGCCTGGATGAACATACCAAATTTCTCGGTTGAGCCACCCCCGTCTTCAGCGCCGTACTGCTCAAATTTTTCAACCACATCCGGCAAAGCCAGCACCTTGTTGATGTCTTCATTCATGCGCTTGGCGATCACCGATGGCAGCTTGCCGGGTCCGACCAGCCCGTACCAGGTGGTGGCTTCAAAGCCCGGAAAGCCCGACTCCGCCATGGTGGGTACGCTGGGGTGGCCCTTAGCGCGCTTTTGCCGGGTCTGCGCAATGGCAATGACCTTGCCGCTTTTGACATGCGGTGTCGCCGCCGTCATGGTGTCAAAGCTGTAATCGATTTGTCCGCCGATCAGGTCGGTCAACATGGGGCCGGAGCCCTTGTAAGGCACATGAATGGCATCCACCTTGGCAGCCAGTTTGAACATCTCCAGGGCCAGATGCTGCGCCGAACCCGTTCCCGCCGAACCGAAGCTGATCTTGCCTGGGTTCTTTTTACACAGCTCGATGATGTCTTTGACGGTTCTGGCTTGCTGCTTTTCATTGCAAATCAGCAGGTTGGGCGTGACACCGACCAGGGCCACCGGCACAAAGTCGCGCTCGACGTTGTAGCCGAGCTTGGGTGTAAGCGCAGGGCCAATGGCGTGACTGTTGATGTGTGCCATCAGCAGGGTCGTACCATCGCTGGGCTGCTTGGAAACATATTCCGCCGCGATCATGCCGGCCGCACCCGCCTTGTTTTCGACAATCACGGTAGTGCCCCACATGGCTGTCAGCTTTTGGGCCATGACGCGCGCAAGAATGTCCGTACCGCCGCCCGGCGAAAAGCCCACAACGATGCGAACAGGTCCGGCGGGCAAATTTTGCGCCATCAATGATGGAAAAGCGAAGGCTGCCGCAGTGGCGGTGAGCAGGGATCGGCGTTGCATGGTGTTGGCTCCTTTTATGTATGAAAACTGACTTTAGCCCATCTATTCAGGGCGTTCAATGCTTCTAAATTAATAGCAAAGATAATGCGTGCTAGGCCGCCTGCCGCTGCGGGACCTGCGCCGCATGGCTGGCAAAATAGTCCATCGCGGCCTGCACACCCGACCCTGCCAGCTTGACACCCGCCAGCTTGAGGCCCATCTCGCAACCGGCCAGAGCAGCCAAAAGGGTCAGGTCGTTGGTGTCGCCGAGATGC
>JANOLL010000013.1:0-9210 GCA_031419775.1 Polaromonas sp.
CCTGCCAAAAAGGTAGCCGCTAAAAAAGCAGCTCCGGCCAAAAAGGCGGCTGCCAAACCAGCCGCCAAGAAGCGCACACCCAATGCGGCATTCATGAAGGCCTTGACCTTGAGCCCTGCGCTCTCGGCAGTGGTGGGCGACAAGCCTCTGCCACGCACCGAGATCGTCAGCAAGCTTTGGACTTACATCAAGTCCAAAGGTTTGCAGGACAAGGTTAACAAGCGCATGATCAACGCGGATGACAAGCTCAAAGCAGTGTTTGGCAAGCCGCAGGTATCAATGTTTGAAATGGCTGGCCTGATCGGCAAGCACGTCAAATAATCAGCACGCGCTGATGTTAAAAGGCCGGTCTTGACCGGCTTTTTTTATTTTTAGATACGAAATAGCGCGCTAGCCCAGTCTCTTTGGGCGCCGATAGCTATTTTTTTTATAGCATCTATGAAGCAGCCAGAAGCGCTTGACGGGTGATTGCCGACAAGGTTGTGCGCGTGGTAATGACTTCAGGATCGAGCACGACCTCAATCAGCGTGCCTTCTGGACGCGCCAATGCAGCAATCAGTTCCGCTTCGAACTCATCCGTGCGCGTGATGCGCACGCCAGCGTAGCCATAAGCCCGCGCCAGCGCTGCAAAGTCTGGATTGTGAAGCTGAGATCCACTCACGTGCTCCGGATAAGCCCTTTCCTGATGCATGCGTATCGTTCCATACATGCCATTGTTCAGCAGCACCACAATGGTTTTTGCGCCGTGTTGCGCCGCGGTGGCCAGCTCCTGGCCGGTCATCAAAAAATCACCATCGCCGGCCATCGTCAATACAACTCGCCCGGTGGTGATCGCTGCGGCAATGCCTGCAGGCACGCCGTATCCCATCGCCCCGCCGGTCGGCGCTAGCTGGGTCTTGTGGCCCTTGGCAAGTCCGTGATGCCTGAAAAACCGGTGCATCCAGCTGGCAAAATTTCCCGCGCCATTGGTTAACACTGCATCCTGCGGCAGATGCTTTTGCAACAGCGTGACGATAGCCGGCATGTCGATGTCGCCGGGCAAGGGCTGCGGCTGCAAATTGGCCAGGTAATCCGCATGGGCAGATTCAGCCCAGGCCAGCCAAGGCACCGTAGCAGGCGCTGCCAGAACCTCCAGAGAGCGCGCGGCTGCATTCATGGTGGACTGGATCGCCAGGTCGGCCTGGTAGACACGGTTGAGTTCCTCACCACTGCTGTGAATGTGCACCAGCGGTTGCCTGGGCGTCGGCGCTTCCAGCAGCATGTAGTTGCCCGTGGTGATTTCGCCAAGCCGCGGGCCGATCGCAATGATCAGGTCACTGGCTTTGATACGCTCGGCCAGTTTTGGGTTCAGGCCAATGCCAACGTCGCCTGCATACAGCCGATGATGGTTGTCAAAGGTGTCCTGAAAGCGAAAAGCATTACAAACCGGTAGCTGCCAGTTTTCAACAAATTGCTGTAGCGCCTGGGCCGCTTGCGGGGTCCAGCCCCCACCGCCGCTAATGACCAGTGGTCGCTTCGATTTCAATAGCATTTCACGCAGCATTCGCAGGGACCCAGGCGCACCCCATGCTTCAACCGCTTCGACCCGCGGCAAGGGTTGGGCAGCCGTCATCTGCGTCAACATGTCTTCGGGCAAGACCAGCACCACAGGACCCGGCCTGCCGTTGATGGCCGTAGCAAAAGCACGCGCCACGTATTCCGGGATGCGGTCGGCATGGTCGATTCGTTCCACGCGCTTGGCCATCCCTTTGGTGTTGGGGCCGAAAAAACTCAGATAGTCCACTTCCTGGAAGGCCTCGCGGTCGCGGCAATCGCTTGCCACATCGCCCACCAACAGCAGCATAGGCGTGGAATCCTGGAAGGCCGTGTGGACCCCAATCGAGGCGTTGGTCGCACCCGGTCCGCGCGTGACCATACACACCCCTGGCCGCCCAGTCAGCTTGCCATGGGCCTCAGCCATAAAGGCCGCACCGCCCTCCTGCCGGCAGGTGATGAATTGAATTTTGTCCCTGCGGGCATGGAGCCCATCAAGCACCGCGAGGTAGCTTTCACCAGGGACCCCGAACGCATGGGTAACGCCCTGGGCCAGGAGGCAATCTACGAGCAGGTGGCCGGCGAGTTGTGAGGTCATCAGCCCATTGTGCCGTGCCCTGCCAGACCAGGAACGCTGGATCCGGAACGTGGGGTGCCCCGCAGCACACGTAAGACCAGGCGATTATTCGGGCTATTCGGGTGTGCTGCTGTCCGCGTCAGCGCCGCCGGCAGCCAGCGCCTGGACGGCCAGTTCCTCGTCACTCAATGGTGGCGCGTCTTCCAGCGCGGCCAATTCTTCAAGGAATTCCGGCGTCGGCGACTCGTGACCCAGCAGCACTTCTTCGAGCTTTTGCACACCAGTTTCGACATGCACCGACGGAGAATGCAATTCGGTGGGAGGGACCGGAAACTTCTCGCCCAGTTCGAATTTCAGAGCCTCAGCTTTTTCGTCGATCCAGTGGCTAAGGGTGCCTTCTTGTGGCTCGTTCGAAGTACTCATATGGCCTCCTTGATGACAATCGGCAAAGCGCCCAGACCGCAGACAAGTCCATTATGAAACGTGGCCCTCAGTAGGTAAAACGGGTAAACACTGAAGCGCTGGCCAGCTGTTCAGGCTGCAGAAAGCGTATTCCTTCGTACGCGTTCAACCTTAAACACCCCCAGAACCAAAACGCCTTGCATCAGCGCCAGACTCAGCAACACGACGCGGTAAGCGCCCTGGTCCATCAAGGCACCAAAAATAAGCGGCGAGACGGCCTGCCCGATGTCCAGACCCGAGTAGACCACGCCATAAACCCGGCCGCTGGCGTTGTCGGGCGTGGCGCGTTTGATAAGCAGGTCGCGAGATGGCCCCGCAATGCCGGTGGCCGCACCCATCAAACCGAATAGCACCGGCACCCACACGCTGGCCATATGCCCCAGCGCCAGATACAGCGAAGCCAGAGCGGCCACGCCAAAACCAATAGCCACAACCCGTTCGCAGCGCTCGGGCTTGGCCGCCAGAAAGCCGCCCAGCACCATGCCGCTGGCACTGCTGAGCATGTACACCGTCAGACACCAAGCCACCAGCGACAGCGGTACCGCATGCAACTGGCGCGCCGCCTCGGGTGCAAACGCCTGTACCACCCCAAGAATGATGGCGTACCAAAAGAAAAACCCAAAGCACATCCACAGCGCAGGAAGGCGCAAGAAGTCAAAATTGCCAGGCCCGCTGCCGCCACTGACCACGAGCCTCAAAGCAGGCGGCGGCACGGCCAGTCGCTTGCGGTAGCACGCCAGCACGGCCAGCACGCCAAAAGCCAGCAGGCCAGCGGCTATCAGGGCCACTCGCCAGGAGTAGGCCACTGTCAGGGGCAGCAGCAGAGCCGGAGCCAATGCCCAACCGAGGCTGCCAGTGATGCCATGCACGCTGTAGGCATGGCCCAAGCGCGGCGCGCTGACCCGGCGGTTGAGCAGCGTGTAATTGACCGGATGAAACACGCCATTGCCCAGTCCGCCCACCACTGCAAACCCGGCCAGCATCCAGTAACTCGTGCTCCAGGCATAGCCGAAAGCAGCCAGGCCGATCAGCGCCAGACCACTGAACATCACCGGCAGCGGACCGAGACGGTCGACCACAAAACCAGAGGCTGTCTGTACGGTGCAAGAGACCACGAAAAAAATCGTCATCAGAAAACCGAGCTCGGTGTAGCTGACGCCAAATTCAGTTTTAAGCCATGGGAAAAGCGGCGCCAGCAGCAACTGGCTGAAGTGACTGACCAAATGCGCCATGCCCACCAAACCAATGATGCCGGCGTCCTGGCGCAAAGGAGCCGCAGTCGGTGGGAGATGCATGGGGCTTGCCGAGTCCATGTCGCTATCGTAATAGACCACCCGATTTCAGGTGTTTAAGTTCGGGATGCCAGCTTGCCGGGCGCTTTCGGCTTCCAACGCTTGAGTAGCAGCGCATTGGCCATCACACTGACTGAGCTGAGCGCCATGGCTGCGCCGGCAACCACTGGGTTTAAAAAACCCATCGCAGCCAGTGGGATCCCGGCGACGTTGTAGGCAAAAGCCCAAAACAGATTTTGACGGATCTTGGCCACTGTACGGTCAGAAATATCGAGCGCCGCCGCAACCAGCAACGGATCGCCGCGCATCAAGGTGATGCCAGCAGCATGCATGGCGATATCTGTACCGCTACCCATGGCCAGACCCACGTCGGCGGCGGCCAGCGCCGGGGCATCATTCACGCCATCACCGACCATCGCCACAACATGGCCACCCTCTTTCAAAGCCAATACCTTTGCGACCTTTTCGCCGGGCAGGACATCTGCCACCACTTCGCCCTCTTCTGGTCGCAAGCCCAGCCGCCTGGCCATGGCCTCGGCCGCGCCCTGGTTATCGCCTGAAATCATCACGGTCTTAATGCCACGCGCGCGCAGAGCGGCCAGCGCTTTTTTGGCGTTTGGTTTGGGCTCGTCAGAAAATGCCATCAGCGCACGCAGGGCAAGGCCTGCGCTGGTGCGCTCGGCCATGGCAGATACCGTGGCACCCTGCACCTGCAAGGCTACAGCTTGCCCAGCCACTGCACCCAGGTCGACGTGGAGCTCATCCATCCAGCGCAGGCTGCCAACCAGAAAACTGCGCTCGCCGACCACTCCTTCGATGCCCCGGCCCGGTACCGCTCGAACGTTCTCAGGCGCTTCAACGCTCAGGTTTTTTTCTTGGGCAAGGGCTGCCACGGCACGCGCCAGCGGATGTTCGCTGCCACTTTGCAGGCTGGCAGTGACTTGCAGCGCTGCGGTTTCCGTCATGCCGGCAAGCACCACCCAGGACGTCAGTTGGGGTTTGCCAAGCGTCAGCGTACCGGTCTTGTCAAAGGCCACCACATCAACCTTGTGCGCCCGCTCCAGTGCCTCGGCGTCCTTGATCAAGATGCCACTTTGGGCGGCCACGCCGGTACCAGCCATGATGGCAGTCGGCGTCGCCAGACCCAGCGCGCAGGGACAGGCAATCACCAGCACCGCCACAGCATGCACCAGCGACAGCTCAAAGGCATGACCGGTCAACCACCAGCCCAGTAGCGTTATCACGGCAATCACCAGCACCACCGGTACAAACACGGCACTGACCTGATCGACCATTTTCTGGATGGGCGCTTTGGCAGTTTGCGCGTCTTCCACCAAAGCAATGATGTGCGCCAGTACCGTCTGGCTGCCCACCGCGCCGACCAGCATCACGATGCGGCCATCACCATTGATGGAGCCACCGGTCAACTTGTCGCCGACCTCTTTGCTCACGGGCAGAGGTTCACCGGTGAGCATGGACTCATCGACCTGAGTCTGCCCGTGCTGCAGGGTGCCGTCGACCGGAAAGCGCTCGCCGGGTTTGACCACAAGTCGATCCCCCACCATTACCTCGGTCACCGGAACGTCGACTTCGCCATCCAGCCCCATCAGATGCGCCGAGTCAGGCCGCAGGGCGTGTAGCGCACGAATGGCAGATGTGGTCTGCCGCCTGGCCCGCGTTTCAAGCCACTTGCCCAGTAGCACCAGGGTGATCACGATGGCGGAGGTTTCAAAGTACAGGTGCACCATCGCGTCAGGCTCGGCTGTCAGCCAGAGCCACATCGATAAGGCCCAGCCCGCCGTGGTGCCGACAGCCACCAGCAAATCCATGTTGCCCGAAAACGCCTTCAGTGCCCCCCAACTGGCCTTGTAAAAGCGCGCACCCAAAATAAACTGCACTGGCGTGGCCAGCAAAAACTGCAAAACGGCCGGCAACATCCAGTGCTGGCCCAAAAGATTCGCCAACATAGGCAGCACCAGCGGCAGCGATAAGGCCAGTCCGATGCCAACTGGCATGAAGCCTGTCCACCGCGACGCTTCTGGCGCATCGATGGCGGCGCCCGCTGCGCGGGGCTCGTAGCCTGCATCCCGCACCGCACGGCGCAGTCGCGCTTCCATCTGCTCACCTGCGGCATAAACCACCCGCGCTGACTCGGTGGCCAGATTGACCGTCGCGTTTTGTACGCCGGGTACTTTGTTCAGGGCTTTTTCAACCCGCGCCACGCAGGACGCGCAGGTCATGCCGCCGATTCCGATATCGAGCTGCGGCGTAGCGATCAAGGGAAGGGACGCCGTCGTCATGGCCATAGCCTAATCCATTCCATCACGGCGAGATCGAGCAATGCGAGGTAACAACCCTGCAGCGAACAATGTTGCCTGCCGACTGCTTTACCCAATTGTGGCGCCAGGCTTCAGGATAAGCTTGTTTTCAACTCTCACCCGCACCGGCATCTTTCACATGAACCATACCTTTACCGTCACCGGCATGACTTGCGGCCACTGCGAGAAAGCCGTCACCCGCGCCATCAAACAGCTTGATCCCCAAGCAGAAGTCACGATAGACCGCGCCAGCAACCAGGTAGTGGTGCAGTCTGCCCAGCCACGAGAGCCGCTTGGCCAAGCCATCGCCGAGCAGGGCTATCTGGTCGCAGCATGACGCATGCGGCGGTCGACGCTCTGGCCGCTGAGCCCGGTTTTGTAGATACCCACAAAAAAACCCGCAGAAGCGGGTTTTTCCGAGGTAGCTGCCGAATTGCCTTCGGGCTCAACCCATGTGCAAACCACCATTGAGCGAGAAGTCAGCACCTGTGGCGTAACCACCTTCATCGGATGCAATCCATGAAATGATGGAAGCAATTTCTTCAGGCTGACCCAGGCGTTTGGCAGGCACACCCGACACGATTTTCTCCAGCACCTCTGGGCGAATTGCCTTGACCATGTCGGTACCGATGTAGCCCGGACTCACAGTGTTGACTGTCACGCCCTTGGACGCCACTTCCTGCGCCAGCGCCATGGTGAAGCCGTGCAAGCCGGCCTTGGCGGTGGAATAGTTGACCTGACCAAACTGGCCCTTCTGGCCGTTGACGGACGAGATGTTGATGATGCGGCCAAAGTTCGCAGTCACCATGTCTTCAATCACCTGCTTGGTCACATTGAACATACTGTCGAGGTTGGTCGAAATGACGGCATCCCAGTCGGCCTTGCTCATTTTGCGGAACTGGCCATCGCGCGTGATGCCGGCGTTGTTGACCAGCACGCTGACCGGGCCATGCTCTGCCTTGACTTTTGAAAACGCCTCGACGGTAGAGTCCCAGTCGCCAACGTTGCCAACCGATGCGTGGAACGCGTAGCCCAGAGCTTTTTGCTCATCGATCCATTTGGTGAAGTCACGGGTGGGCCCGCAACCGGCAATCACGGTGAAGCCATCTTTGGCCAGACGCTGGCAAATTGCGGTTCCGATGCCGCCCATACCACCGGTGACGTACGCTACTTTTTTTGACATGGTGTTCTCCTTGATGTTGTTTCTTTTGCTATAAATTAAATAGCTGCATGCACACGTATTATTTGGGCTGCAGCCTGTTTTTATCCTAAATTCAGCGTTCCAGTGTTAGGGCAACTCCCATACCGCCACCGATACACAGGCTGGCAATGCCCTTTTTGCCGTTGCTGCGCACCATCTCGTGCAGCACAGTCACCAAAATACGGCACCCCGACGCGCCAATCGGGTGGCCAATCGCAATTGCGCCGCCGTTCACATTGACCTTGCTGGTGTCCCAGCCCATCTCCTTGTTGACAGCGCAGGCCTGAGCGGCAAAAGCCTCGTTGATTTCCAACACATCAAGGTCTTGCGCCTTCCAGCCAGCGCGCTGCAGCGCCTTGGTGGAGGCGGGCACTGGGCCCATACCCATGTAGGCTGGGTCCAGACCGGTGGTGGCATAGCTTGCGATACGGGCCAGCGGTTTGAGGCCCAATGCAGCCGCTTTTTTGGCCGTCATGACCATCACAGCGGCGGCACCGTCGTTCAGGCCTGACGCATTGCCGGCCGTGACGCCACCGGCCTTGTCGAAGGCAGGGCGCAAGCCGGCCAGGCCATCCGCGCTGGTTTTGCGGTTGATGAACTCATCCGCTGCAAACACAATCGGGTCGCCTTTTTTCTGAGCAATCGAAAACGGAATGATTTCGTCCTTGAACTTGCCGGCATCCTGCGCTGCAGCGGCTTTGGTCTGGCTCGCCAGTGCCAGGGCATCCTGCGTGGCTCTATCGATACCGTATTTTTTGGCCACATTTTCGGCGGTGATGCCCATGTGGTACTGGTTGTAGACGTCCCACAGACCGTCAACGATCATGGTGTCGACCATTTTCCAGTCACCCATGCGCTGGCCATCACGCGAGCCATTGAGCACATGAGGCGACAAGCTCATGCTCTCCTGACCGCCGGCAATGACGATTTCGCTGTCACCGGTAGCAACCGATTGCGCGGCCAGCATGACCGCCTTCAGACCGGAGCCGCACACGGCATTGATCGTCAGGCCCGGAATGCCATGCGGCAAGCCTGCCTTGAGCACCGTCTGACGTGCAGGGTTCTGACCCACGCCAGCCGTCAGCACCTGGCCCATGATGACTTCGCCAACCAGGTCCGCCGAAAGGCCAGAGCGTTCGAGTACCGCCTTGACAACCGCAGCGCCGAGTTCGGTGGCCGGCGTCTTGGCCAACGACCCGCCGAATTTTCCGACCGCAGTACGGCCCGCTGCAACGATAACGATATCTTCCATGTTGTCTCCTTGTGGTTAGGTTTTTTTATAAACGCTCTGTTGAAAATGATGGAAATGGTGTGGTGCCCTCACGCCTCCGCCCTTCCCAACCCTGCCTTGCCCTCTCAGGCCTTTGCCTTGACGTATCGACCCGGCGCTGGTTCGGTCGCCGGGTAGCCTTTGGCGCCATAGGTTTTAGGCACCGCGACGGATTTTCCGGCGTGTCCCTTGAGCCAGTTGGACCAGTCGGTCCACCAGCTACCCGGATGCTCGGTCGCGCTTTTGAGCCAATCGGCAGAGGCCGGCGGAAACTTGTTGGCAGGCAGTTTGTCGTTGGTCCAGTAGCTGCGCTTGTTTTTGGCCGGTGGATTGATCACGCCGGCGATATGACCCGAGGCACCCATGACAAAGCGCTTCTTCCCTGGCAGGATCTGCGTCGAGGCATACGCACCGCCGATCGGCACAATGTGGTCCTCGCGCGAGCCATACAAGTACACCGGCATGGTCAGCTTGTTGAGGTCAACCTTCTCGCCGCAGACCACGGTTTTACCCGGCTTCATCAGGTTGTTCTCAAAATAGGTATTGCGCAAATACCA
>JANOLL010000014.1:0-8303 GCA_031419775.1 Polaromonas sp.
CATTCACGGCAAAAAGCCTTCAACCGACAGGTAACGCTCGCCGGTGTCGTAGTTGAATCCCAGCACGGTACTGCCGGCCGGAATGTCTGGCAACTTCTGGGCGATGGCAGCCAGCGTCGCGCCGGAAGAAATGCCTACCAGCAAACCCTCTTCAGCCGCGCTGCGGCGCGCAAATTCTTTGGCGGCGTCAGCCTCCACTTGAATCGTTCCGTCGAGCAGGCTGGTGTGCAGGTTGGCAGGAATGAAGCCTGCACCTATGCCCTGGATGGGGTGCGGCGTGTGTTGGCCGCCGCTGATCACGGGTGATGCCGACGGCTCGACCGCAAAAACCTTGGTGTTGGGGAACTGGGCCTTCAGAACCTGCGCCACGCCCGTCAAATGTCCGCCCGTTCCGACGCCGGTGATCAGGTAATCAATGCCTTGCGGAAAGTCCGCCAGGATCTCCTGCGCCGTGGTGCGCACATGCACCTCAATATTGGCAGGGTTTTGAAATTGCTGGGGTATCCAAGCACCGGGGTTTTGAGCCTGCAGTTCTTCGGCGCGGGCAATGCAGCCTTTCATGCCTTTTTCACGCGGCGTCAGTTCAAAACTTGCACCGTAAGCCAGCATCAAGCGGCGTCGCTCGATACTCATGCTGTCGGGCATCACCAGCACCAGCTTGTAGCCTTTGACCGCCGCTACCATGGCCAAGCCTACGCCGGTATTGCCGGAGGTGGGTTCAATGATGGTGCCGCCCGGTTTGAGCACGCCGGACTGCTCTGCCGCCTCCACCATGGCCAGCGCAATACGGTCCTTGATCGAGCCACCCGGATTGCTGCGTTCAGATTTGATGTAAATCTGATGCGTCTGGCAGGCCGCACCGAACAGGCGATTGACGCGAATGTGGGGAGTGTTGCCGATGGTGGCAAGAACGCTTTGTGCTTTCATGAAGCTCTCCTGGGATTGAAAAACCACCGCTGGCATGTGCCGGCAAGATTGAGTTGAGATTATCGCTGCGCGCGGCTTGGCGGCGGGCGTGGCGACATGGCCTTCAAACTGGGCGAAAATACCGAATCTATTGAGATCCATCCAGCATTCCGCGCTCTTGGGTTTTGCTGCCGTGTCCTCACTTACTCGGTTGATCCTAGTTTTTTCATACCCTTCATGCGCAAATTCTGGCTTTTATTCTCTCAAACGGTGACGGTCCTGCTGGCAGCCTACTTCGTGGTGTCGACGCTGAAACCGCAGTGGCTGGACCGCAGACCCGCATTCAGCGCCGTGTCGGTGCTGGAAGCACCGGTCAGCACCGTCCCGCGCGGAGCCAGTCCGGCAGGTAGCTTCAGTTCAGCGGCCAAAATCGCCTCCGCGGCAGTGGTCAGCATCAACACCAGCAAGATCGCCGCCAAAAGCCCGCTCTCGGATGATCCGTGGTTCAAATTTTTCTACGGCGACCAGGGCCGCAGCCAGCCGCAAGGTGGCTTGGGCAGTGGCGTCATCATCAGTGCCAGCGGCTACATCCTGACCAACAACCATGTGGTCGAAGGAGCTGACGAAATTGAAGTGATTCTTAACGACAGCAGAAGAACCAAAGCCAAAGTCATCGGCACCGACCCCGAGACCGATCTGGCAGTGCTCAAAATTGAGCTCGACAAACTACCTGTCATTGTGCTGGGCAACTCCGATGCCTTGCAGGTAGGCGATCCGGTTCTGGCGATTGGTAACCCGTTTGGGGTGGGGCAGACGGTCACAGGAGGCATTGTCAGCGCCTTGGGCCGCAACCAGCTGGGCATCAACACCTTTGAAAATTTCATCCAGACCGATGCCGCGATCAACCCGGGCAATTCAGGCGGCGCGCTGGTAGACACCCAGGGCAACCTGATGGGCATCAACACCGCCATTTACTCCCGCTCGGGGGGCTCAATGGGCATTGGCTTTGCCATTCCAGTGTCAACCGCCAAGCAGGTGTTGGAAAGCATCGTGAAAGACGGACAGGTCACGCGTGGCTGGATTGGCGTGGAACCGCAAGAGCTCAATGCGGAGCTGGCTGAAACCTTCAACATCAAGACCAAAAGCGGTGTGATCATCACCGGCGTTTTGCAAAACGGCCCGGCGGCCCAGGCAGGCATTCAGCCCGGCGACGTGATCACGGCCGTTGCTGGCAAGGGCGTCAGCAATGTCACCGAATTACTGGCTGCTGTGGCGGGACTCAAACCGGGGATTGCAGCGCCATTAACCGTCTTGCGCAAAGACAGTCAAACTGAAATTGCGGTCACACCCGGCAAGCGCCAACGACCTCGGGTAACACGCTGATCCAGTGTTCACGGCTTGGCAGCCTCGGCCTCCGCATCGGCTCTTTTAGGGCGCCTGATGAACAGCAACGCGGCCAGAATGCCTAGCTCATAGAGTCCGCCCACCACTGCCAGCAGCATGATCATGGAGCCTGCATCGGGAGGCGTCACCAGTGCGGTACCAACCGCCGCTATGACCCAGAAATAGCCGCGGTACTCACGCAATTGCGCGACAGTCAAGACACCCATGCGGACCAGCAAAATCACGGCAATCGGAACCTCAAACGCGAGGCCAAACGCCAAAAACATACCCAACACAAAGTTGAGGTAGGCCTCGATATCCGGCGTGGCTGTGATGGATTTGGGCGCAAAGCTCTGGATAAAAGAAAACACCTGACCAAAGACGATGAAATAGCAAAACGCGACGCCGAAAAAA
Organism: Polaromonas sp.; assembly: GCA_031419775.1. Lineage (GTDB taxonomy): Bacteria > Pseudomonadota > Gammaproteobacteria > Burkholderiales > Burkholderiaceae_C > Polaromonas. Next base: position 2,704 of record JANOLL010000014.1, read on the forward strand.
AACAGCAGCGTGCTTGACACCACCAGCGGCAAGACCAGTCTCTTTTCGTGCGAATACAGACCGGGCGCCACAAATGCCCAGACTTGATACAGCACCACGGGCAGCGCAATCATGAACGCAGCCATGAACAATATCTTGATCGGCACGACAAATGGGGTGATCACGTTGATGGCGATCAGCGTCGCACCCTTGGGCAAGGTTGCTACCAGCGGCGCAGCCATCAGGTCGTACAAGGCACTGGCGCCCGGAAACACTGCCAGCACCGCAGCTGCAACCCCGATAGCGATCACGGCCTTAATCATCCGGTCGCGTAACTCCATCAGGTGCTGAACGAAAGGCTGCTCGGTACCCGCGAGTTCGTCGGGCTTGTCAGTTTGAGGATCGGACATGGATGTGAGAAAGCAAATGGGTTGCGCCGGCGACTGGATGCGCCTGTTGCGTCAACAGGGCGTCAACTGACCTTGGTGGGGCGAAAACGCGCGACGCGCGCTGCGCCCGAAAGCGCCCGGGTACGCGTGCCAAAACGGGCCTTGTACCACTGCGGTGTCGCGCCGGTTTTAAGCCGCCACTTTTTCTTGGGGTGCTTGTATTCTGGGAAGGTCTGCATGCCGGGCAGATCTGCCGTGGCACTGCTATCAGACATGGACGTCGCCTCGCTCCATGTTTTTTCGAAATCGCTGGAATGGGTTTGAATGGAGTTTTCGACGTCGCGGGCTGCGCCCTCCACGCTGTCCTTCATTTTTTTCAGTTCGTCGAGTTCCATCGAGCGGCTGACTTCCTGCTTGACGTCCTGAACGTAGCGCTGCGCCTTGCCCAACATCGTGCCCACTGTCCTGGCAACGCGGGGCAGTTTCTCGGGGCCGATCACGATCAGCGCTACCGCGCCAATCAGCGCGATTTTTGAAATGCCGAGATCAATCACTGATCAGGACTTTTGGCGGGCTTCCACATCGATTGTGGTTTTGTCAGCTGCCTGAGCGTTGGCAACCTGACCGGCCGGTGCGGCAGGCTTGTCTTCCGCAGCAGGCTGACCGCCTTCTTTCATGCCATCCTTGAAGCCCTTGACGGCGCCACCGAGATCTCCACCGATGTTTTTCAGCTTTTTGGTACCGAACACCATGACCACAATCAGCAGCACGATCAACCAGTGCCAAATGGAAAATGAACCCATGTTTTGCTCCTAAACCTTAATTGCAAACCTTGCAGACAACTCGACCTATTCTAAAGGCCCGTACCCGGCTGGACCGGGAGTACACACATCAACTGGCGGGTTAGTGCGATGGCTCGCCGCCCTGACCCTCAGTGTTCAGCGCCCTGGCCTAGCCTTTGAGCCAGGGGCGGGGTCCCCCGATCACGTGCATGTGCAGATGGTGCACCTCCTGACCGCCGTGGGTACCGGTATTGGTCACGATGCGGAAACCACCTTCCGGATAGGGCGCGCAGCCCTGTTCCAGCGCGAGCCGGGGCACCAAGGCCATCATGCGCCCTAACAGCGCTTCATGCTCGGGCCCAACCTGAGCCATCGAGGCGATATGAAGTTTTGGAATCAGCAAGAAGTGGACGGGCGCCCAGGGGTGAATGTCATGAAATGCAAAAACTGCATCGTCTTCATACACCTTTCGGCTCGGAATCACACCCTGGGCGATCTTGCAGAACACGCAATCGGGATCGGTGTGACTCATGCAGACTCCACGGACCGACCGGCGTTCATGCGCACCATGCCCTTGACGATGCGGTACAAGAACCACACGGAAATCAAGCCCCAGGCGATCCAGCCGGGAATCAAAAACAGCAACCAGAGCCAGGCGGTCAGCAAATACAAAACGCCAGCCCACAGCACGGATCGGATGCGCCAGCTGAAGTGCGACGCTTGCCATGAATTGACCGCATCGCTGCGTTTAACCAAATCAATCACCAAGGCTATCAACAACAACGCAACCGATACCTGCGCCCCGGGCAACACTGCCGCGACGGCCACCACCAGATGCAGCAAGTAGCTGACCCAGCCCCAGGTTTTGAGACCCTCATCTGGCTCGACTGTCACCACGTCGTTATTCATACCTATTCCTTTTTTCAGTCGCTGGCAGCGTCTCGATGCAGCGCCTTGCGCAGGGCTTTTTCTTCCATGCCACTGGTGCCTTCCCGGCGCTCCAGTTCGGCCACCACATCTTGCGGGCTCAGGCCATAGTGGGCCAGCGCAATCATGCTGTGAAACCATAAATCAGCCACCTCGCCGACCAGCTTGCTTCTCAACTCGAGGGTATGGCCGCCACAGTCAAGGTCCTTGGCCGCCATCACCACTTCGGTAGCCTCTTCACCAATTTTTTTCAAAAAGCTATCTGGGCCGCGATGCAATAGGCGCGCGACATAACTGGCTTGCGGGTCTCCGCCATTGACGATCTTGCGGCTTTCGATGATCTGCGCCAGGCGCTGGAGTGCGTTCGCTTCAGACATGGGCTTACTTATAGATGCTTTCAGGGTCTTTCAAGACCGGCTCGGTAACAACCCACTGCCCGTCTTTGTAAAGACTGAAAAAACAGCTGTGTCGGCCGGTATGACAAGCAATCCCCGGCTCATGCCCGAGCTGCGTCACTTTGAGCAACACCACATCGTTGTCGCAATCGAGGCGGATTTCATGCACGGTCTGCACATGGCCGGATGCTTCACCCTTGAACCACAGCTGGTTGCGCGATCGGCTGAAATACACCGCACGGCCCAATTCGGCAGTTTTTTGCAACGCCTCCCGGTTCATCCAGGCAAACATCAACACATCTGCGCTGGTTGCCTCCTGCGCAATTGCAGGAACCAGGCCCCGGTCGTCCCATTTGATGTTATCGAGCCAGTTCATGGGGCTATTGTCGGGGAAATGGAAACTCACTGGTGTAGGCTCAGAGCCGTACTGGAATCCCGCGTTCTGCCATGTGCTGCTTGGCCTGCTGCACCGTGTATTCGCCGTAATGAAAAATGCTGGCTGCCAGCACCGCATCGGCACCGCCGCTTTGAATACCATCGGCAAGATGCGCCAGATTGCCCACGCCGCCAGACGCAATCACTGGCACGCTTACCGCATCGCTCACGGCCCGGGTCAACGCCAGATCAAAACCGGATTTGGTGCCGTCGCGGTCCATGCTGGTGAGTAAAATCTCGCCTGCGCCGCGCCGAGCCATTTCACTGGCCCAGGCCACCGCGTCCAAGCCGGTGTTTTTGCGACCGCCATGGCTGTAGACATCCCAGCCCTGGCCGCGAGTGGTGACTGCTTCGGCACTGCGCCGCTTCGCGTCAATCGCCACAACAATGCATTGGGCACCGTATTTGGCCGATGCCTCATTGATGACCTGCGGGTTACTCAAAGCGGCCGAATTGAAACTGGTTTTGTCAGCACCGGCATTGAGCAAGCGCCGCACATCGTCCACCGTGCGCACACCACCGCCCACCGTCAGGGGAATAAAGACCTGACTGGCCACCGCTTCGATGATGTGCAAAATCAGATCGCGCCCGTCACTGGTGGCCGTGATGTCGAGAAAGGTGAGTTCGTCTGCACCTTGCTCGTTGTAGCGCGCCGCAATCTCGACCGGATCACCAGCGTCGCGCAACGCGACAAAATTCACACCCTTGACTACGCGGCCACCGGTAACGTCAAGACAGGGAATGATTCGTTTGGCTAACATGCGCCCCCACGGCCGCTCGCTACGAGCTGCGGAGCCCGGCGGAGCCGGTTCCGCGGCTCCGGCTGAAGTAAAAAACCACTACGCAATTCCACGCTTAGCCCATGGCACAAGCCTCTAGCCGTCGCAGCCAGGGTCATCCGTTCAACTCATCCGCTCTGGCCTGAGCGGCGGCAAAGTCGAGATCGCCACTGTAGATGGACCGGCCGCAGATCACGCCCTCAATGCCTTCGTCTTCGACGTCGCACAGCGCCTCAATATCGGCCAGGCTGGACAGGCCGCCCGAAGCTATGACGGGAATCGTCAGCGCCTGCGCCAACTTGACAGTGGCATCCATGTTGATGCCGCTGAGCATGCCATCCCGCCCGATGTCGGTGTAAATGATGGACTCGACACCGTAGTCCTGGAATTTTTTGCCGAGGTCAATCACTTCATGGCCAGTCATCTTGCTCCAGCCGTCGGTCGCGACCTTGCCGTCCTTGGCATCGAGGCCGACGATGATATGGCCGCCAAACGCGGTGCAGGCATCTTGTAGAAAACCGGGGTTCTTCACCGCTGCGGTGCCGATGATGACGTAGCGCAGGCCGGCATCGAGGTAGCGCTCTATCGTGTCGAGGTCACGGATGCCGCCACCGAGTTGCACGTCCACCTCGCTGCCAACCTCCAGCAGAATTTTCTTGATGGCCGCTTCATTTCTGGGCTTGCCCGCGAAGGCTCCGTTCAAATCCACCAGATGCAGGCGGCGAGCCCCCTGGCTAACCCATCTGCGCGCCATGGCGACTGGATCGTCACTGAAGATCGTGGATTGGTCCATGTCGCCTTGCTTGAGGCGGACGCAGTGACCGTCTTTCAGGTCAATCGCGGGGATAAGTAGCATGTAGCGGTCAAAAAAACGTAAAGATACACATTCAGCAGGTCAACAGGACAGTCTTACCCAGTTCACGGATTCCAGTACAAAAAGTTACGGTACAGGGCCAGGCCTTGATCCGCACTCTTTTCAGGGTGGAACTGAGTAGCGAAAATATTATCGCGTGCAATGGCGGACGCAAAGCGCACGCCATAGTCCGTCTGGCCTGCAGTGTGGCGCGCATCAGACGGACAAGCGTAAAAACTGTGCACAAAGTAAAAATACGCCCCGTCCGGTACTCCGTCCCACACCGGATGGGCCGGTGCAGTCTGATTGACCTGGTTCCAACCCATTTGCGGCACCTTGTAACGGCTGCCGTCAGGCTGAACCTGGCCGGCCAGATCAAATTTGACGACTTTGCCGGCAATCAGATTCAATCCGGGCGTTCCCGCACCGCCGTCGCCGGGGCGGCCCTCTTCGCTATGGCTGAGCAGCATCTGCATGCCGACGCACACCCCAAACAGCGGCTTGTTGGCCGCCGCATGCAACACTGCAGCCAACATACCGGATTGGGCCAGCTCATACATGCAATCAGCAATTGCGCCTTGTCCTGGCAGCACCACACGCTCGGCCTGCAATACGTCTTCGGCCCTGGAGGTGACCACCACGTCAAAGCCGCTGCCCTGGGCGACATGCCGCACCGCCTGGGACACCGAGCGCAGATTGCCCATGCCATAGTCGACTACCGCAACGGTTTTAGGTGTGGGCATGAACCAAATCAGACGCGCATGAGGCTGTAGAGCCAGTTCGAATCAGAGAGAACCTTTGGTCGACGGAATCACACCGGCCGAGCGCGGGTCGATCTCCAGCGCCATGCGCAGCGCTCGAGCAAAGGCCTTGAACACGGTCTCTGCTTGGTGGTGCGAATTGTCGCCGCGCAGATTGTCAATGTGCAGGGTGACGAAAGCGTGGTTCACAAAACCCTGAAAAAATTCATAAGCCAGCTGGCTGTCAAAGGTGCCTATCATTCCGCTTTTAAAGGGAACGTGCATTTCAAGGCCCGGGCGGCCCGAAAAATCGACCACCAC
>JANOLL010000015.1:0-4603 GCA_031419775.1 Polaromonas sp.
CGCAGGGGTTTCCAGTTCAATTCATGCATCATCAGCCTCGTTAAAAAAAGCAATCATCAGAAAATTCTCAAAGTGAACAGGCGGCTCTCCAGGTCATAGCCCCTTACTTTTTGTGTTCCAGCCCGTTGGCAAAAAGCTTCAAAGTCGTCATGGGAACTTCTCCCATGACCGTCACCCAGTGCGCACCCATTGGCCGTGTCTGCGTCTGGGTCGCACCCATGGACAGGCTTGCGCCGCCGTCATGGCGCTGCCGGTCAAACGGCTCCACGAAAAGTGAAACCGAGGCCAGTCCGTCTGAAAAAATCCATTGAAGTGACTCAGCGTTGCCAACCCCAGCGCTGGCCGAGGAAGCCGGACGCTTGAAACAGTTGATGGGTTTGAAACCAGCGACCGGTGTCTTCAAAAACCAGCCTTCAGCACTGGCTGTGGTCTTGATCAGAACCGGCTGCTCCACGCGGTAGCCGTCCACCTTGGTCATCATTTGAAGGAGCTTGTCCATCTTGACCGGTGCGTCGAGCTGCAGTTCGGAAAACGCAGCTTGTTCGAGTACCCGGCCATCGGTATCCAGGGTCTGCAGCTTCACAACCAGCCCCTTTTTCTGCTCGGTCCAGACGCGGTAGCCAAAGCGCATGGCGTCTTTGGGCACCAGCATCACCACGTCTGCTTCCACGCCAGCAACCCGGTCCACGCCCTCCGGCTTGACCTTGTAAAACTCGGCAATGCGGTGATCTGCCGACTGCAACAAATCGGGAAACGCAGTAAGCGACTCACGCCTTTCGCTTCGCACCACCTTGTGGTCCGGCATGAAGGTCACGACACGATCGTTATGACGATAGATGGAACGGGGCGCCCCGGTGAGCGTGTCAACCCGCTCAATCTGCTGATTACCCTCGCAGACATGCCAGATTTTCGCGCTGGACATGGTGCCACCGGAAGAAACCATATAAGTGCCGACATAGGCGCGTTTTTTGGACGCCTCGTGCATGCGCATCAGCCAATCGTTGAGGGTTTTGGCTTCAATGGCAGCGGCAGCGGAACTGGTCGCGTTTGGGTTGACCGGAACAGTTCCCTGAGTCGAAACCTGAGCTGCTACATTATTAATAGCAAACAACATCCAAGATACGCTGGCTAGAACACTAAATTGCTTAAAAATCATGATTTGGCAGCTGGTTTGTCAGCACAGGCACGACTCAACGTCCGGCACTCCGCGGCGTTTCAAGAGCGGCATTTTGCAAGAAGCCGGAAGGCACCTGAAGCGCAGAGGCGCCGCTGAATTGTCGGTGCGCGGCCATCAGTTCTTCTATCCGTGCGTCACGCACCATGGGTCCCTGCGGCGACGCCACCACCAATTGCTGCGATGCTGACGCTGGTGGTGATGCCTGGGCCAACTGCGGCGCCCCGCCATTAGGTAAGGTCGTTACGGCATTCCAGCCGATCGCACACACTGCAGCCACCGATGCGAAACCCGCAACCATCTTCCAGCGAAAACTGGCGTCGTTGCTGGCCTCCCCGTTGGCAGCAGGGATGACAGCAAGGCGCGGTTGCTCAGAAATTAAGGAAGGCTCCCGCGCCAAGGCTTGCCGCAGGCCGTTCACAAAAGCTGCATCGGCGCTGTAAACAGGCGATGCCGGAGCGCGGAGCCCGTGCCCGATCAGGTGATAGGTGTTCCAGCGAGCCAAGGTCGCCGGATCTTGCCCGCACGCTTGCAGCACGGCATCGAATTCAGATTGACCCAGTTCGCCATCGGCCAGGGCCGACAGCAGTTCATGGTCAGGATTGCCAGGAGTGGAAGTTAGGAGGGGTTTCATGGTGATGGTCTACCAGTTCACAAAAACACGCTAGGCACAAGGTTTGTCAGGTCAGCAAGCGTCAAGATGAAGGGATTACAAGGGAGCGATATTTAACCTACCAGCGCTTTCCAGACTGGTTTTCCAGCAAAGGCCTGACCTTTTCTGAAATGGCCTCGCGAGCTCTGAAGATACGCGAGCGCACCGTCCCGATCGGACAACTCATGGCTTCGGATATCTCTTCATAGCTCAGTCCTTCAATCTCGCGCAGCGTGATCGCCTGCCGGAGCTCCTCCGGCAAAGCCTCCATGGCCGCATTGACCATCTCGGCGATTTCCTTGCCAGCCAGCACGGCTTCAGGTGTTTCTGTCGAGGTTAGTTCGTTTTCAAGCGGGGAAGTTTCATCATCGTCTTCCGATTTGAAGGAATTTTCAGAGATGGTGGGGTTGCGCTTGAGATCCATCAAGGCTTTTTTTGCGGTGTTCACAGCAATTCGGTACAGCCAGGTGTAAAACTGGGCCTCGCCACGAAACTGTGCCAGCGCCCGGTAGGCGCGGATAAAGGTCTCCTGGGCAATGTCTTCTACCAAATCGACGTCTCGTACCATGCGCCCAATAAGGCGCTGGATACGCCGCTGGTATTTGATTACCAGCAACTCAAACGCCTTTTGGTCCCCCGCAACCGTGCGTTCGACCAGCAGGGCATCGCTGTCGGTTGCCCGATTCACGTTCAGTGGAGGAACATCGGCACTCATGGCTGATTGGGCGGATGAACGGAAGCGCCACGGTCGGCGCGGGGCAGCACCGGCAATTCCGGGCCGGTTTCATGTGCTTGCCACCTGCTGGATACGGTTGAGCGGTGCGGTGAGTACACCGCGCGGCGCAGATCCATCCAGCGTTCGGGGAAAGAGCCGCGCTCCACCCATAGCCACAGTCGGGCGCGAGCCTGATTTTCCAGCCGAAGGAGCAACAGGCTTTGAAAATCAGCGATGACCGACAGACGCTGCTCCGCTACACCCGATTGGTATCCGCTACTTTCCCAGCGCCAGACCCTGCCGTCCCATGCGAGTTGTCCAATGGGCGAATTTTTCCAGCCCGCAAATGCGGCAACACCCCCGAGGAGCAAGCTCGCCAGGGCCATGAGCACTTTCCAGTCAGCCACCGGACCGGCGCGAAACCATGCGAGTACGGCCAGCAGCCCAGCAGCCCAAATCGCGAGCAGAACCCAAGCTTGTGAACGCGAGCGCCCCAGCGGATAAACAACCGGCGGGGAGCTGTGCATCGTCAAAGTGATGGTGGGTCAAAGGGATCGCGGGTCCGAGCGCTTTGACGGTTCTGCCATAGCAGTCAAACGCGCCTGAAAACCAGCGTGCCGTTTGTACCGCCAAATCCAAAATTGTTTTTGACGGCATACTCAATTCGGGCATCCCTCGCAGTGTTGGCGCAGTAGTCCAGGTCACACTCCGGGTCCTGATTGAACAGGTTGATGGTTGGCGGAATCTTTTGATGATGCAAGGCCAGTACGGTAAATACCGACTCGATGCCACCCGCGCCGCCCAACAAATGACCCGTCATGGATTTGGTCGAGCTGATCACCATTTCCGAGGCGTGGCTGCCGAATGCCGCTTTGATGGCGTTGGTTTCATTCAGATCGCCTAGGGGTGTGGAAGTGCCGTGGGCGTTGAGATACTGAATCTGATCGGCATTGACCTCGGCATTTTTCAATGCCATGGCCATGGACCGACGCGGACCGTCGATATCGGGGGCGGTCATGTGAAAGGCGTCGGCGCTCATGCCGAAGCCGACCACTTCAGCATAAATCTTGGCGCCACGGGCTTTTGCATGACTGTATTCTTCTAGAACCACTACCCCGCCGCCTTCGCCGAGCACAAAACCATCCCGGTCCTTATCCCACGGCCGGGACGCCGTTTTCGGGTCCTCGTTACGCGTCGACAATGCCCGCGCAGCGGCGAATCCGCCAATACCCAGCGGCGAAACGGTCGCTTCTGCTCCGCCAGCCACCATCACATCGCAATCGCCATACTCGATCATGCGGGCTGATAGACCGATCGCATGAAGCCCGGTGGTGCAGGCTGTGACGACTGCAACATTGGGTCCTTTGAAGCCGAACTTGATAGAAACATGACCAGAGATCATGTTGATGATCGACGCGGGGACGAAGAAAGGTGAAATCCGGCGAGGGCCGCGGTTGACCAATTCGGCATGGGTTTCTTCGATCAACGGAAGCCCACCGATACCCGACCCAATATTGCAACCGATGCGGGTGGCCAAATCGTGGTCCAGTGCCTCGCCGGTGGGCAGCCCGCTGTCCACCACCGCCTGACAAGCGGCAGCAAGTCCGAGATGGATGAAGCGATCCATATGCCGCGCTTCTTTTTCGGGAATGTAGTCCGCGATGTTGAAGCCCTTGACCTCACCCGCAAACTTGCATGCGAAGTTACTCGCGTCAAATTGGGTGATGGTGTCAATACCCGGGGTGCCCGAGAGCAGATTGGCCCATGACTCGGCCACGGTATTGCCCACGGGGCTGACACAGCCCAGACCTGTCACAACAACGCGACGACGGCTCATTGGATGTTCCTGAAAAAAACCTGAAGCAAGCACGCAGGCCTGTTCAGGTTTGTTGACGGCAAATGCCTGGGCACAGGCCCAGCGAAATCAGGCCTTTTGGTGAGAGGTGGCGTAATCAATCGCGTTTTGAACAGTGGTGATCTTCTCGGCATCCTCGTCAGGAATCTCGATGCCGAACTCGTCTTCCAGAGCCATCACCAGTTCGACTGTGTCAAGAGAGTCGGC
>JANOLL010000016.1:0-4472 GCA_031419775.1 Polaromonas sp.
AGTGTCATGGCGACTGCTGATAAAACGATGGGTAACTTCATACTAACTCCTGGTTTCATAAAAATCAGCCGCCATCAAGGAAGCTGGGGGTACTCAAGCTGCATACCTGAACATATGCCTCGGTTGCGTGCCGCCACCGGCCAACTGCTGGTGACGCCGCTTCGCTTTGCCATCGGAATCAGCTATTGAAATGCCGGTTCCAAAGACAAATGAACTTCTTTAACGCTGCTGAAACAACACCAGCTTCAACTCGCGTGTAAGGTTGCCTTTGGTTGCTGTGATGGTGGATTCATAGCGTGCGCCTGGCACGGGTACCTGGGGCTGAAAACTGAACATGAAATTGCCGCTGGCATCTGCACGCACGGACTGATTGAGTACCTGCTGATTGATGCCAAAAAAGCCCGCGACTGCTGCAATCGCCTGCACCTGGACATCTACCTTGGCATCCGGTGCCGTACGTCCCCGCACCTCTACAACGCCGCTGCCTACTTGGGCGTTGTTGGCGTGATTGGTAATTTCAAGCGGTAAGGTCGCTACAGGAACAGCCGCCTGAGGGCCTGCAACGATGAAAGTCCAGGTTTGCCGTACAGCATTGCCGGCATTGTCGGCAGCGGTGATGTCGACGGGGTAGTTGCCAGGCCTGAGTTCCCCGCGCCAGGTCAAAAATTGCGGCGTGATGCTGGCATTGGCTGTGAGGTCTTGCCCACCCAGAAAAAACTTCACGCTTTTCGGATCCACGCCCACACCGCCACTGTCGTCAAAGGTGGCTGAAACGGAGACGGGATTAGCGGCAATGGTTTCGTTGTTGCGCGGAGCCAAGTTGCGAATTGTCGGTGGTCTGGCGTCGACCAGCAGCGCCTGATTGAGTCGTGAGCGGGTGATCTGGCCGTTGGCTTCGAGGGTGCCGACGATGTTGAGTGAGGGCGGAAAGTTATCGTTGCGGCGAATGGTGTAGGCACCTTCATATCTGCCGGGCCGGACTTCCTGCATGGCCACATCGCGTACGACGCCATCAATTGTGAGCAGGGCGCGCGCACCAGGTGTTCCAAACAAGGTGAAGCGCAGTTCTGCACCGGGTTCAATGCGTGCAACCGGGGTCACGCCAAAGCGCTCAATCGTCGGGGCGGCGGCCACGGGCGGTGGGCTGGGTAGCGGCGCGGGGACTGGTGGCCGGGTTGCGACCGGTGGCGGCGGGTTGACCAAGGCCAGATTAGCCGTGGTCGACTGGTTTCTGACGCGCAAGGTTGCTTGTGAAGTCGGTTGCGGTCCCAGCCTGTCACGCCGGCTGAGTGTGTAAGAGCCTTCATACACGCCGCGCTCGACTTCCTTCAGCACGATGGTTTTATTAACGCCGCTAAACCTCACTCGAGCCTGACCACGCGGCGTTCCAGTCACGCGGATTTCCAGGTCACTGCCAGGCACGAGTTGGTCGGACGGAATAACTTCGAATGAACTGATCACCGGAGCAAACTTGGAACCAGGTTGTGCCGCTGCCTGCAGTGGTGCAACCACGATGGCGCAGGCTGCCAAGAGCGGAGCCAGCCACGAAAGGAGTCGATTCAATTGCGTCATGTGTGTCCCTTATTTTGTTGTCTTAGCGCGCCCCTTTTTATAGACGCTTTATTGACCTTTTTGCGTAGGACGTTGCCTGAAAGAGTTGTCGGGCGGCGTGCGCGACGCGCGAATGCGACAGGCCGACTTACACTCGGCGCATGCTTGTATTGGGGTTCGAATCCAGCTGTGACGAAACCGGCGTGGCGCTTGTCGATGCTGGGGGCAAGGCCTTGCCACGCCTGCTGTCTCATGCACTCCATAGCCAGATTGACATGCATCAGGCTTACGGTGGCGTGGTGCCCGAACTCGCCAGCCGCGATCATATCCGCCGGGTGCTGCCTTTGACCCATCTGGTTATGCGCCAAGCGGGGCGCACGCTTGCTCAGGTTGATGTGGTGGCCTACACCCGCGGACCGGGGTTGGCTGGCGCTTTGCTGGTAGGCGCGGGTGTGGCCTGTGCGCTGGCTGCGGCACTCGGCAAGCAAGTGATCGGTATCCACCACCTTGAGGGGCATCTGCTGTCTCCTTTTTTAAGCGCCGATCCGCCAGAGTTTCCTTTTGTCGCCTTGCTCGTTTCGGGTGGGCACACGCAGTTGATGCGGGTAGATCGGGTCGGCAGCTACGAATTACTCGGAGAAACCATTGATGACGCGGCGGGCGAGGCGTTCGACAAGTCTGCCAAGCTGATGGGCCTGCCCTATCCCGGTGGTCCCCATCTCGCCAAACTCGCGCTCCAGGGCGATGCCGCAGCCTTCAAACTGCCGCGTCCGTTGCTGCATAGCGCCAACCTTGACTTTTCCTTTGCAGGTTTGAAAACCGCCGTGCTGACGCAAGCAAAAAAACTCGGGCTGGAGCTTGAGCAGCGTAAGGCCGATCTGGCGGCATCCACCCAGGCGGCCATTGTTGACGTGCTGGTCAAGAAATCCCTGGGCGCGATGTCCCAGACCGGGCTCAGCCGCCTCGTGGTGGCCGGCGGGGTGGGCGCAAATGCCTTGCTGCGGCAGCAGCTGGATGCGGCCTGCGCGCAACGCAGCATTCGGGTGCACTATCCCGAGCTCCATTTGTGCACCGACAACGGTGCGATGATTGCGCTGGCTGCCGGCATGCGCCTTCAGGCCGGACTTGAGACACGCCAGAACGGCTACTCCTTTGATGTGAAGCCACGCTGGAGCTTGGCCTTACAGGTTGGCTCAGGTGGCACAGCGACTTGACGCCTGGCGTGGGCTATAATCTGAGGCTGTGTGCATGCTGGCTCCGCTACCCTAGAGCGCCGTCGGTCTGCCACAACACGACGATAGCGGTTTATTCACATCCCATTTCGGGAAAGCTGCTTCGCTCGCTAGCGCACTCCGGTGCAAGAAAGAAAAAGCATGATTGCAAAATCAATCAAGGCTGAAATTGTTCAGTCCAACGCACGTGCTGTCGGAGACACCGGCAGCCCAGAAGTTCAGGTCGCGCTGCTTACAGGCCGCATCAATGAACTGACCCCGCATTTCAAAGCCAACGCCAAAGACCATCATGGTCGCCGCGGTCTGCTGCGTATGGTTAGCCGTCGCCGCAAGCTACTCGACTATTTGAAGTCCAAAGACGCTGACCGTTACACCGCTCTGATTGCCAAGCTTGGCCTGCGCAAGTAAGCGGTAAATCCATTGAAACGCCTGAGTTAGTTCACTAGCTCAGGCGTTTTTTACTTCGGAACATGGCAAAACGGGTTCGCGCTGTGTCATTCCAAAATTTTTAGTGGGGGTCAGATTCCAAATTCGTGAGTCCGCAAACGGACAAAAAGTTGCAGCGCATCGCGCTGCAACGAAATTGGAATCTGACCCCCATAAAAATTCTGGAATGGCATCGTTCTCGATAAGCCATCCCTCCGGGCCACGCGCACTGCCTCAAGTGTGTGAACTTAGTGGAGTCAAGAACATGAGCATTTTCAATAAAGTTAGCAAGACGTTTCAGTGGGGCCAACACACGGTCACGATGGAAACCGGCGAAGTGGCACGGCAAGCTGGCGGCGCGGTGCTGCTGGACATGGACGGTACGGTTGTACTGGCCACCGTCGTGGCCAAAACCGAAGCCAAACCAGGCCAGGATTTCTTCCCGCTGACCGTCGATTATCTCGAAAAGACCTACGCAGCTGGCCGTATTCCAGGCAGCTTCTTCAAGCGTGAAGGCCGCCCCAGCGAGTTCGAAACGCTGACCTCGCGTTTGATCGACCGACCGATTCGCCCACTGTTTCCAGAAGGCTTCTTCAATGAAGTGCAGGTGGTGATTCATGTGCTCTCGCTGAACCCTGAAGTCGAGGGCGATATCCCCGCGCTGATTGCCTCCAGCGCCGCGCTGGCCATCTCTGGCATTCCGTTCAATGGCCCGATTGGTGCCGCTCGCGTCGCCTATATTGATGGTCAGTATGTTCTGAACCCAGGCAAAACCCAGCTCAAGGATTCCAAGATGGATCTGGTTGTGGCGGGTACCGAGGCTGCTGTGTTGATGGTCGAATCTGAAGCCCAGCAACTGTCTGAAGAAATCATGTTGGCTGCTATCGTGTTCGGCCATGAGCAGGGCAATATCGCCATCAACGCGATTCACGAACTGGTCCGTGATGCGGGCAAGCAGGTCTGGGACTGGAAGGCGCCAGCCAAAAACGAGCCCCTGATCGCCAAGGTGGGAGAGCTGGCTGCTGCCAAGCTGCAGGCCGCATACCAGATCCGTGCCAAACAAGCCCGCACGCAAGCCTGCCGCGTCGTGACATCAGACGTCATGGCTGCACTCAAGGCCGAAGGCGAGGCGTTTGACAGCGTGGCGGTTGAAGGCATGCTGTTTGATATTGAAGCCAAGATCGTTCGCAGCCAGATTCTTGCTGGCGAGCCGCGCATTGACGGTCGCGACACCCGCACCGTTCGCGCCATCGAAATCAGGAG
>JANOLL010000017.1:0-2621 GCA_031419775.1 Polaromonas sp.
CGAACAGGCACGCCTGCTCACCTTGCGGGCCGCGTTCATGATGGACACGGTGGGCAACAAGGTCGCCAAGGCCGACATCGCGATGATCAAGGTGGTCGCCCCCAACATGGCCTGCCAGATCATTGACTGGGCGATTCAGGCGCACGGCGGCGGCGGCGTGTCGGAAGACTTTCCGCTGGCCTACGCTTACGCTCACCAACGCACCCTGCGCCTGGCCGACGGCCCCGACGAAGTGCATCGCGCGTCATTGGCCAAACTGGAGCTAGCCAAGCATCTGCTGATGCAAGGACACCCCCGTGATTAAAGTTTATTCTTGGTCCACGCCCAACGGACACAAAGTCCACGTCATGCTGGAAGAGTGCGGTTTTCGTCTGGGCCGGGATTGGGAGGCAATTCCCATCAACATTGGCACAGGCGATCAATTCAAGCCAGAGTTTCTGGCGATCAGCCCCAATAACAAGATTCCGGCCCTGGTTGACCCGGACGGTCCTGACGGCAAGCCGATGGCTTTATTTGAATCGGGCGCTATCCTGCTCTACTTGGCGGCTAAAACTGGAAAGTTCTTGCCTAAAACCGACAGGCTTAAATACCAGGTCTTGCAGTGGTTGATGTTTCAAATGGGCGGTGTGGGTCCAATGATCGGGCAGACGCATCATTTTCGGCAATACGCGCCCGAAAAAATTGAGTACGCGGTCAACCGCTACACCAATGAAACCAAGCGGCTTTACGGCGTCATGAACAAACAGCTGGCCCAAAGCAAGTTCATCGCCTGTAACCAATACACCATCGCTGATATCGCGATCTTTCCCTGGCTAAGAAACTGGGAGAACCACGGTATCGATTGGGCGGATTATCCGCACCTGAAAAAATGGTTTGATCTGGTCGCCTCTCGACCCGCCGTTCAGCGCGGCGTCAAGGTCCTGGCAGATTTACGTCGCCCGATTACCGGCGACAAAGAGCGCGACATTTTGTTTGGCGCAACGCAATACCAAAAGCGTTAACGCCACACAAGTTGGCTGCGTGACGGGTCGACCGTCGCGCACTCATGCACTCAGCTGCACGATCAACGGCGCGACACCCGTCTCTTGCGCCAGAGTGCGCAGTTCTGCCAACAATGCGTCTGCCATAGGTATGCCTGAAAGTTGGTAACGCTCGCGACGCTCGTGGCTTTGTTCGCCCGGCAGCCATATGCGTTCTACCCCGGGTAGGCGTTCGCTGCTCCGAATATCAATGACCAGTCGATCCACCGCTTGCGTGAACAGTTCTGGGTCACCAAAAGCCGTGAGGTCCAACACCAAAATCGCCTGCCCGGTATTGGTGACCGTCACGTTGTCGTGATTGAAATCAACCACTTCCCGGCCCATGGCAGCCCCGCCCAGCGTTCCGGCCAGCAAACCCACTACCAGGGCCAGCCCATAGCCCTTGTGTGCGCCAATTGGTAATAAAAATCCCTCGCTCGCCCGGGTCGGGTCCAGCAAGGGCTTGCCCTGGCGATCAATCATCCATCCCTCCGGCATTTGTTCGCCACGTTTGGCTTTGGCCTTGACCTTGCCATAAGCCGCCACGGTCGTCGCCATATCTAACACCACGGGCAGCTCCTTTCCGGCGGGAATCGCCGCCGAAATCGGATTGGTCGACAGCAGCATTTCCATGCCGCCCCACGGAGGCAAGTGGTTTGCATTACCTACCGCAAAATACAAACCCAGCATGTCGTGGTCAAGGGCTTTGCGGGAGTAAAGAGAGGCTGGCCCGGCATGGTTGCTGTGGCGTGTGCTGACCCAGGCGACACCGGTCTGGCGCGCCTTGTCGATGGCAATCTCGACCGCACGCGACACCACCAAATGCCCCATGCCGTTGTCTCCATCCACGACCGCCATGGCGGCGCGTTCCTGCACCACGCGAATCTCCGGATTTTTATTCATGCCCCCCGCTCGGATGCGCTGTACGTACATGGGCAAGCGGATGACGCCATGTCCGTCAGACCCCTGAAGGTCGGCTTCAGCCATCAAATTGGCGATGACGGTCGCATCAGATTCAGGCAATCCTTCAACTGTCAGCACGTCCAAAATAAAGGTGCGAAGGTTCTCGACCCGTACACACGCTGAATTTTTTGGGGGTGATGTCAATGGCATCAAACCAAGCTAACGCGGCAAGTGCCTTGACACGACATCCCGGCGGCGCTGCGCAGCCTTGCCCGGAAGGCTGTCAGGATAGGAAAGGTCACTATGCTGAAAACCAGACTCGACGCCTTCGCGCGAATGGAGTTCTTGTTTGACCTGCAAGACCAATTCATCCTGGTCTCCGTAACGCAGCTGCATTTTGGAAAAAAGCCGTTTCAGATTGTCGAGTTGCCTGGACATAAGGTGACTCCTTGAGGCCGCTCAATATAAACCTTTATCCAGCTGATCGACGGGTCGATTACCAACTTTACACATGCATGGGTTCGGCGCGTTTTTTTGCATCCAACGGCTACCAGCATGAACGAATCGTGTCCGGTCTGGGTGCCTCAAAAGTACATCAAAATAATGCTTTCATCGGCAGTCCTTGCTCAGGCACTTGTAACCAGTTGCTCTGCGGGGTATTGCCGCATGAAGGTCAATGACTGGTGCGCGGGTGCGGTC
>JANOLL010000018.1:0-2366 GCA_031419775.1 Polaromonas sp.
CCAAGACTGAAGGCAATGGTCGGTGATGAAAGCCATCTACGACGTTCCTGCCCCCGCCAAGCTGAATTTGTTTTTGCACATTACCGGTCGCAGGGCTGATGGCTACCACCTGATTCAGTCGGTGTTCATGCTGATTGACTGGTGCGACACCCTGCACTTCGAATTGCGCCGGGATGGAAAAATCAGTCGCAGCGACCTTCACGGTAGTGCCGGCGAGCCAGCACAGTTATTGCCTGATGAAGATCTGACGCTTCGCGCAGCCCGGGCCCTGCAAGCAGCTTGCGGCACCGCTTTGGGCGTTCACATCAGTCTAATTAAACGCATTCCTTTTCAGGCCGGTATGGGCGGCGGCTCTTCCGATGCGGCGAGTTGTTTGCTCGGCTTGCAGCGGCTGTGGGGGGTCAAGTTGCCCCGTAGCGAACTGATGCGTATCGGGCTTGGGCTGGGGGCGGACGTTCCTTTTTTTCTCTCAGGTCGAAATGCCTGGGTGGAGGGAGTAGGTGAAAGGATCACGCCCATCGATCTGCCCAAGGCGGAGTTTGTGGTCATCAAACCGTCCATCGGCCTGTCAACTCAGGCCATTTTCTCGGCCAAGTCGCTCAAAAGAGACACTGAAACTGCTACAATGCTAGGCTTTGCTGCAAGCGCCAGAAGCCAGAACAGCTCAATTTTTGAGTTTGGCCGAAACGATCTGCAGCCGGTCGCGCTCGGGTTGTGTCCGCCTATTGGCCAATCAATAGATTGGCTGGCGGCAAGGCAACTGCAGGGGCGCATGACTGGCTCGGGAAGTGCGGTGTTTGCGCATCTGCCGCGCGGCGCGGACGGTTCTGGCATTGATTTCGATTCAATTGTTGATTTCACTGTCCGCCGGTGCAGCAATTTGGAGGCTCACCCCTTAGCCGGTTGGTAAACTTGGCGGTACGTGCTGTTTCCATGTAAAGAGTTTTGGGTTTGTTGTTCGGTTTTTAACCAGACAATGGTCCTGTGTAGGGGTGTCGCCAAGTTGGTTAAGGCACCGGATTTTGATTCCGGCATTCGCAGGTTCGACTCCTTCCACCCCTGCCAAAAATTTCGAAGCTGCTCTCAACAATGAGGCAGGTTTCAAACATCTGGCCCGCCGGGCCGAATGTCAGCTGATACGTTTTGCCCCGTTAACATTTGAGCCACGTTTCATGCCGATATCAGCTGGGCCCCCCATGCAAACGCAGAACCCCGATTTCTTGCTGTTTACCGGCAATGCCAACCCGAGCCTGGCGCTGGAAATCGCCCAGCAACTCGGCATATCCCTGGGTGCAGCCCATGTCGGCCGCTTTTCTGACGGGGAAGTAACTGTAGAAATTCAGCAGAACGTGCGGGCGCGCGATGTGTTTGTGGTGCAGCCTACTTGTGCCCCCACCAACGAAAATCTGATGGAATTGCTGATCATGGTGGACGCGCTCAAGCGTGCCTCAGCCGAACGCATCTCTGCCGTGATTCCCTACTTTGGCTATGCACGCCAGGACCGCCGGCCCCGCTCGGCGAGGGTGCCCATCACCGCCAAGGTGGTGGCTAACATGCTGCAGGCTGTGGGCGTGTCTCGCGTGCTCACGATGGACCTGCACGCTGATCAAATCCAGGGCTTTTT
The DNA here is from genome assembly GCA_031419775.1 of Polaromonas sp. Taxonomy (GTDB): domain Bacteria; phylum Pseudomonadota; class Gammaproteobacteria; order Burkholderiales; family Burkholderiaceae_C; genus Polaromonas. Next base: position 1,625 of record JANOLL010000018.1, read on the forward strand.
TGATATCCCGGTTGACAACATTTATGCCTCGCCCGTGTTGTTGGGTGATTTGCGGCAGAAAAATTACGCTGATCTGATGGTGGTGTCGCCCGACGTGGGAGGGGTGGTTCGAGCCAGAGCGCTGGCCAAGCAATTGGGCTGCGACATGGCCATCATCGACAAGCGCCGCCCCAAGGCCAATGTCTCTGAGGTGATGCACGTCATTGGCGACATAGAAGGTCGCAACTGCGTGATCATGGACGACATGATTGACACGGCGGGCACGCTGGTCAAAGCCGCAGAAGTGCTCAAGGAACGTGGCGCCAGAATGGTGTACGCCTATTGCACCCACCCAATTTTTTCCGGCCCTGCGATTGACCGCATTGCCCAGGGCGATGCACTCGACGAGGTGGTGATTACCAACACCATTCCCCTGAGTGACAACGCCAGAAAATGCAAAAAAATTCGCCAGCTCTCTGTCGGACCCTTGATCGCTGAGACGATTCAGCGTATTGCCAAGGGAGAGTCGGTCATGAGTTTGTTTTCCGATCAGGACCAGGCGGTTCTTATCTGAAGCAAAAAAGTGGGCCGCACCGCTTGCGATGACCTCGCAACAACGATGCAGCCTTTTTATGTCGGGGGAAGCTGGTCGCGGCCTACCCTTTTAAGGAGAAGATTATGAAATTCGTCGCTTTTGAGCGCGCCAAGCAGGGTACGGGTGCGAGCCGCCGTCTCCGCATCACCGGTCGCACGCCCGGTATTG
>JANOLL010000019.1:0-2963 GCA_031419775.1 Polaromonas sp.
ACCCGACCCAGTTGCCCACTGCGCAAGACCTTGGCAAATTGGTCACGCCTGCCGTGCGCAGCAGCTGGGTGCAAGCCGTCAGCACGCCGCCTGGCAAAAATGCACCCGAAGCCTTGCTGCGCCTGGAAATGGCTGCAGAAGTCCCGACGCCCGCCGAGCACATCAGTGCCCGCCGCATGCTGCAGCTGCAGCTGCTGACCAAACGCAATGCACCGGCACCGGTTGAAACATGGGGCGAAGACGCTGCCAAAGTGATGACCGGTAATTTCGAAGCTGGTGATGCGCGGCGCCTGCAAACGGTGTTGAAGGTGCTGCTCAAGCGCTGATTAAACGCCAATGGAGGTTCCGGACGGTTATTTATAGAATGCTATTAAATATATAGCAAAAACTCATCGTCTTTAATGGGCAGACGGGCTTTGTGGCTTAAAGAATGCGTCAAACAACGCCGTCAATTCGGCAAACTCCTGTTCAAAGCGCATCCGGTTGACGAAGTAGGCTTCACAAGTCACGGCAAAAAACTCGGCCGGTGATGTGGCGCCGTAAGCATCCAGCCACGGCGCTTCGCCGCCAAATCGTTCGGCCATCACCACGCGGTTTTTGAAGGCATCGTAGGCGGGTTGCATCACCGCGTGCCAGCGCGTGCGTGCCGCACGCGAGGGCAGCGGCGGACAACCGTTGGGCTCGCCGCCGGCGGAGCTGTGCATGTCGATTTTGTGAATGAATTCGTGGATCACCACGTTGTAGCCCCTGCTCGACAATTCGCCGCCTTCAGCCACGTCCTGCCAGCTCAGCGTGACAGGACCGCCCTGCATGGCTTCGCCGGCCAGCACTTCGTTGTAGCGGTGCACCACGCCGATGGCGTCAGTGACTTCGCGGCGCGCCAGCATCGCACCGGGGTGAACCACGATGCCCTTGAAGTCGTTGTAGAGCCGCAAGCCCGCTGTACCCCAGTGAAGCACCGGCAGGCAGCCCTGCGCGGCAATGGCTACGGCCATCGCGTCGGTCACCACCAGCCCGTGTGCGCCGCTGAATTCCTTGTCAGCCAGAAACCGACTGGCCAGGCGGCGCAGTTGCTGCTGCTCGGCTACAGGGCGATCGGCCAGAAAAGCGTACTGTTGCAGGGTGGTTTGCCACAATGGCTCTGGAATAGCTTTAGCCCGATAGGGTGCACCAGAAAAAAAAGCTCGCAACCAAGTCAGCATAGCGGGATCGATCAATGGCTTTCGAGAGTCCGAAGGATTGTTGTTACCCTCGTACTTTACGTGCACTGTAGGTGCACCCAACCGTTGAAGGCCAACCGATGGCATCACACCACCACCCTGCATCCCCTGCGTCAGCGCACCCCGGCGGCCATCATCATCACGCTGACCCCATCAGGCAAGGCCGAGTTTTTTTGATAGCCATCGCGCTGAATGCGGGATTTGTGGTGATCGAGTTTTTTTACGGATGGATGGCCAATTCAACCGCGCTGATGGCCGATGCGGGCCATAACCTGTCGGATGTGCTGGGTCTTTTTCTGGCATGGGGAGCGGTGCAGCTGGCGCGCCAGCAACCGAGCGCGCGTTACACCTATGGCTTGCGCAGCAGCTCGATTCTGGCCGCGCTGGCCAACGCCATGCTGTTGCTGGTTGCTTGCGGGGCGATCGCGCTGGAAGCCGTGCAGCGCATTTCTGCGCCGCCAGTCGTCGCCAGCCTGACTGTGACCTGGGTGGCTGCGGTGGGCATCGTCGTCAATGGCTTGTCGGCATGGCTGTTTGTCAAAGGCAGCCAGACCGATTTGAATATGCGCGGCGCCTACCTGCACCTGGCTGCCGATGCGGCCGTGTCATTGGGGGTGGTTGTCAGCGGGCTGGTGATGCTGCAGACCGGCTGGTACGGGCTGGACCCGCTGGTCAGCCTGGTGATTGTGGGGGTGATTGTGTGGGGCACCTGGACGCTGCTGCGCGAATCCATGCAACTGGCCTTGAATGCCGTACCCAGACACGTCGATGCGCCGGCGGTTGACGCTTATCTGCGCCAGTGCGCAGGCGTGTCCGACATTCACGATTTGCATATCTGGGGCATCAGCACCACCGAGAGCGCCCTGACTGTGCATCTGGTGATGCCGCAGGGCTACCCGGGCGATGTGTTTATGGATGACATCATGCAAACGCTTAGAACGCGTTTTTTGATTCAGCACAGCACCTTGCAGGTAGAGCAGGGCACGACTATTCATGCCTGCGCACTTCATTCTGGGCCGCCACGCCCTATCGATATCAAGGCAGCGCATGCACACTGAGGGTGGCATGAAGCCCCGCACTGCCAGCACCCTGCGCCAGATCCCCACCGGGGTATGGATGCTTGGCTTCGTCAGCCTGCTGATGGATATCTCGTCCGAGATGATTCACAGCCTGCTGCCACTGTTCATGGTGACCACGCTGGGCGCCAGTGCCCTGACTGTGGGATTGATAGAAGGCCTGGCTGAATCGACTGCGCTGATAGTCAAGGTTTTCTCGGGCGCACTCAGTGACTATCTCGGCAAGCGCAAGGGGTTGGCGGTGTTGGGTTATGGCCTGGGCGCATTGAGCAAGCCGCTTTTTGCTCTGGCGCCGGGTATGGGCCTGGTGCTCACCGCCCGCCTGCTGGACCGCGTTGGCAAAGGCATACGGGGTGCGCCGCGCGACGCCATGGTGGCCGACCTGGCGCCAGACCATCTTAGGGGTGCGGCTTTTGGCCTGCGCCAGTCACTCGATACCGTGGGTGCGTTTTTGGGACCATTGATCGCTGTGGGATTGATGCTGCTGTGGGCCAATGATTTCAGGGCGGTATTTTGGGTAGCGGTGATTCCCGCCGTGCTGGCGGTGGCGCTGCTGGTGGTTGGCGTACGGGAACCGCCGCGCGCAAGCACCGAAAAGCGCGTCAACCCGATACAGAAAGCTAATCTCAAGCGCCTGGGCCCGGCCTACTGGTGGGTGGTGGGTATT
>JANOLL010000020.1:0-2475 GCA_031419775.1 Polaromonas sp.
CCAATCGAGACAATAACACCGCAACGGATGCGGACCGAGTAATTGGGCTTGCTAACCTGTCCATAACGAAAAGCAATAGCGTTAACACGGTTACATCGGGATCGACAACCAGCTACACCGTTACTGTCAATAATGCGGGTCCAGCAGACGCGTCTGGCTCAATACTAAAGGACCCAGAGGCTCCTAAACTGAGCTGTTCGGCGGTAACTTGTACTTCAGCGACGGGCTGCCCGGCAGCAGCAAACGTAACCATTGGCAACTTGCAGGGCCCGGGCATCATCCTAAATAGTTTGCCGGCGAACTCTTCCCTGACCTTCAAGGTAGATTGCAAAGTTGACGCGACCGGTCTGCCTTAGGGCCAATCACTCCACCGCCTGTGATTGAAAAGTTTAGCTTGCACTTGCGAGCGCACAGGTTTACTCTGCAGTTGTCCGAATCATTCGGACATCTACCGGGTAACCAACCCCGGCAAAACTGGAAGCAATCACTTGCTTCCACCGCACTGTGAGACGATTCATCTCTCCTTTGCGAAACCCGACGGCATGAGCTTCAGGCTCGCCGGCAGCCCTGGTCAGTTAAGCTGACCGGGGCTTTTTATTTCCGGCTCTGGCCATCGCGCCATAGGACAGGTCTGAAATGGGCGAAAATACCGGGAAATTACCGCAGGCACGCCGTATTCCCCGCGGCCACCTGGCGATTCAGACTTGCGTTTTCTGACGGAAGTTTTACGCCCCCCACTCATCCTCTTTTTATTGCTGCGCTCTCCGCTGCCCACCATGTTCAAATTATCCAAACCCGACGTCACGCCAGCAGCAACTGCAAAAACAACCTCCAAATCGTCTGAGGCGCATGCGCTGGATGGTTTGACGGGGGGCGCGTTTTCGGCACCGACGTCTGGCGAGCGGGCCGCGCGGATTCGCAACTGGTTGGCCACCGATCCCACGCCCGAGCAGATGGCTGAGGTCTACAAAGACCTTTCCAATCGCGACAAGGGCGCGGCCAAACCCCTGAAAGAAAAGCTCGACGAGTTCAAGCGCAGCAGGGGCCAGGAACTGGTGGCGGCCGAATGGGCTGAAAAAGCTCAGCTGCTTTTGGGCCTGTCGAAACTCAATCTCGCTGACGCGCTGGCCTGGCAGCGCGATGCCGCCAAAGCCGGTGCGCCGCTGTCCAAAGAGCCGCTTGCCAGCCTCAAGGTGCAACTGGCCGAGCGGGTCAAAACCATTGAAGATCTCCAGCACCGTACCCAGGTGCAGCGCGAGGCGGCCGTGCTGATTGCCCAGCGCATCGAAGTGCTGTCGATCAAACCCTGGCGCGATGCGCAAACCGTACTCGACACCCTGCGTGCCGACGTGGCGCACTGGCAATCTCAGGCCGATGAGATTACCCGCGACGCCAACTGGCCGAGCGTCGATGCCAAGTTTCCGCCGCTGCTGGATGCCTCACGCGGCCAATTGTTGGCGGTGTGGGAAGCTTTTCAGGCTGCGATCGCAGTTGCCGTCAAAGCCGCGGAGGACGTGGCGGCACCCTTGCCGGCTGTGCCGGTCTGGGCCGACGAAATTCGCGCGGGACGGGGTCAGGCAGTTGTCGCACCCAGCGAAGGCGGCGCCCGCCCGGCCAAAGTCAAAATCGATCCGGCCGTGCTCAAAGACCTGCGCGACAAAGCGGCAGCCACCGTGCAGGCAGCGCTGGCAAAACTTGAACACGAAGTCACTGAAGGCCACGGCAAGGCCACGCCAAAGGTGGCGGCGGATTTGCGCCAGGCATTGAAGGAAAACATTCGCAATATCGACAGCAAACTTGAAGCCGCTGCCCATGCCGCTCTGACCGCTGCGGGCGAACTCGAAGGCTGGCAGCGCTGGCGCGCTGACCAAATCCGTGAAGAACTGCTGGTCAAGGCCGAGGCGCTGGTAGCCAAGCCGCTGGGCGGCAGAAAGCAGCAGGAAGCCCTGCGCGGCATGCGCGAACTCTGGAAAACCAGTGACCAGGGCGGCACGCCCAACCACGCGCTGTGGAAACGATTTGACGACGCCTGCAACGAAGCCCACAAGGTGGTTGAAGTCTGGCTTGAAACGCTGAGAGAACAAACCGAGGCCACTAAAGCGCAGCGCAAGGTGCTCATCGACGAAGTGCTGGCCTGGGCAGAGGCCAACAAGACAAATGCTGATTGGAAGATGCACATTCGCAGCCTCAACAGTTTTGTAGACAAATGGCGCGAAGCCGGTCACTTGAACGAGAAAGTCTTTGCTGAAATCCAGCCGCAGTGGAAAGCCGCGATGGACCTGGCTGACGCGCCACTCAAAGCCGCCCGTAGCGAAAGCCTGGCTCGCCGCAACGCCATGATCGAGGAGGCGCAAGTGCTGGGTGCCGAGCCGGTGTTGCGCATTGAAGCGGTCAAACATTTGCAGCAGCGCTGGCAGCATGAAGCGCAAGGCGTACCGATCGAGCGCAAGCAGGAGCAAAAACTGTGGGACGCTT
>JANOLL010000021.1:0-2240 GCA_031419775.1 Polaromonas sp.
GCCTGCGACGCTGGCACCCGCCGCTGCTGCGCCTGACGGGACCCGTTCTAATGCTTCAGCAGCGTTGCTGGAACGCACTTCGTCTAGGCTACGGTCCAGCGCACTGGCAAATTCGCTGCCCGCCGGAGCGCCCGCACGCGCCTTGGTCCAGTAGGCGGTTGCCGCAGCGAAGTCCTTGCGCTCGAATGCGGCACTGCCGGCCAGCGCTAGGGCTTTGAGATTGTTGGGATCGAGTTTCAAGGCGCGCTCAATCAAGCGGGTTGGCTCACCGGCCGCGCTCTGGCCCTGCTGCATGGCGAGTACATCTGCATGGTCAGCCAGCAGCTGTGCATTGGTCGGCGCGAGTTCACTGGCTCGTGCGTACGCTTTGGAAGCCTCGGGATAGCGCTGCAGTGCGGCATAGGAACGGGCCAACATTTCCCAGGCTTCAGGGTCTGCTGGCTTGCCTGGTGACGGATTTTCCAGACGCTGCGCTAACTGCGCGACCATAGCTTCAACTTGTGCCAAGGTGACATCGCCCCCGGGAGCAGCAGTCGGGCTGGGTGGCAGCAAGGCTTGAGAATTACCCAGAACGCCATACAAACCAAATGCAATAAGCGGAATACCCAATGCAACCACCACCGCCGTAAGCACGGGCGGACGTGTCACGGTCGAGCCCTCGGGCGTGCCTTCTTCTTCCAGCGCGCGCCGTTCAATTTCGGCTCGGGCTTGGGCATGCTGCGCCACATCGAGACTGCCAGCAGCACGTTCCGCATCAAGCTGAGCGAGTTGATCACGCAAGATAGCCAGGTTGGCACTCTGTGTACCCGCAGCATCACTCGAGTTGTTGACCCTTTGACTAAAAAGTGCAGGAAGCACCAGCGCCAGGGCGAGGGCGATCAGACCAAGGGCGAAAATCCAAAATACCGTCATGACTTGTGTGTGCTTTCACCCGAATGGATGGGGTCATGGGGCTCGCCCAGGAGTTGTTGCGCGCGATGCAGTTCATCGGCGCTTAGAGTTGGTGGCTGGCCGACACGCCTGCGGCGCTGGATGTTTTTAGTCATAACCGCCACCGCAAGCCCCAGCAAGGCAAAGGGTCCGGCCCAGAGCAGCACGGTGCTGGTTTTAAGGGGTGGGCGGTAAAGCACAAAGTCGCCGTAGCGGTCCACCATGAAATCGAGTATCTGCTGCTGCGACTGACCCTGCGACAGTTTGATGCGGATTTGTTTGCGCAGGTCTACTGCCAGATCGGCCTGCGAAGCCGCAATGGTTTCGTTCTGGCATACCAGGCAGCGCAACTCTTCAGCAATTACCATCACGCGCGCTTCCAGTACCGGATCAGCCGCGAGGGCAGTAGCTTCCACTGCGCGGGCACAGGTGCCAGCGACCAGGCTCAACGCCACAATCAGTATCGACAACAGATGGTTAAGCACCAAGTTTCCTGATCAAGGGAAGAATGGTGTTTTGCAGGGCTTCCGGCGTGACCGGTCCGATGTGCTTGAGCCTGATCACACCAGCCTTGTCGATTACAAAGGTTTCAGGAACGCCATAAACACCAAAGTCAATGCCGACCAAGCCTTCGGTGTCCGACAGCGATTGCTGATACGGGTTACCAAAATTGCCCAGCCAGCGAATGGCGTCGTCGCGCTTGTCCTTGTAGTTGAGCCCGTAAATCGGGACCACACCGGTCTTGGCCAGATCCACCAGCACCGGATGCTCGATCCGGCACGCCACACACCAGGATGCCCAGACGTTCAGCAGCCAAACCTTGCCGCGTAAATCTTGAGGTGAGAACGTTTTGTCGGGAGAAGCCAGCGTCGGAAGCGTGAAGGGGGGCGCGGGTTTGTTGATGAGCGGCGACGGCACCTCGCGCGGATTCAGGCCAAGGCCCACCGCCAGAAACCCCAGCATCACGACGAAAATAATGAGGGGTAGAAAGCGCTTGGACAAATAAAGTTTCATTGTGCTGCGGCTCGGCCTGCTAGGGCAGGTTGCGCTGGGGCCGGGGGAGCCTGTCGGCCCGCCGACAGGTTGATCGGCACCAGCGGCGCAGCTGCAACGCGCCGCGCGCGGTAGCGCCGGTCCAGCACGGCGAGCACGCCGCCCAGGGCCATCAACACGCAGCCGCCCCAGATCCAGTTGACGAAGGGCTTGTGATGCAGGCGAATGCTCCAGGCCGTGGTGCCCACCGGCTCGCCCAGTGCCACGTAGAGGTCACGGCCAATACCTCTGTCAATTGCGACTTCGGTCATCGGCAT
>JANOLL010000022.1:0-2567 GCA_031419775.1 Polaromonas sp.
TTTGGCAATGCAGGACCCGATGGTCAAGCAGCGCCTGGCCGAACTGAGCTCCGACATTCCGGCGGCTGACAAGATGACCCCAGCGGGACTGAAAACGCACCTTGAAGCAGAGATCGCCAGGTGGGGCCCCGTGATCAAGAAAGCCGGCATTTACGCCGATTGAGGCGAAGAGTCAGTGAAATAGGCTTGTAGCCCACCAATCGCGGTTACAAAAAAAGCTATAAATTTAATAGCAAGCAGGCGCACTCTAACGGGTGCGCCTGCTTTTTTGTATGCTTTGCCGCAAAGTTCTCTTCTTCCCCTGGCCTACAGCGCACCCGGACCTGTTGTCTGCACTCTCCCTGACTTGCGCCTGGAATCGAGAATTTTTCAGATCTCTTTCAGATCTATTTCAGATCAGCTTCAGGACTTAAGCTATCGATTTGGACACCATCAACGGTTGCGGAGTTCTGCACGTTCAATCCGTCACACTAGGGAGTCATCATGAAGCATTCCATTTTAGGCGTTTGCCGTGTCATGCGGCTTGCCTTGACCACCTTGTTCAGCTGTGTCCTGCTACCGCTGCCGGCGTTCGCCGACATCGTCAGCGACTGGAACGAAAAAGCCTTCGCCACGATGGCCGAGGCCCGGGTCGGTGGTGGCTCTCAACAAGCCCGCACCGCAGCCATACTGCACAAAGCCATGTTTGATGCCATCCAGACGGCGGCGAAGTCCGGCGCCTCCGGTGCATCGCCCGAGGCGGCCGCGCACTCGGCCGCAAGACGGGTTCTAACCGATCTGTACCCCGGCCAAAAAGTCGGGATTGAGGCCACTTATGAGACCATGCAGGCCAAGTTGCCGGGGAGTGCTGCAAAAACAGCTGGCATCGAGATTGGAGAAAAGGCGGCATCCAGCTTTCTGACCGAGTGCAAAGCAGACGGATTTGATACCCCGGAGACTTACCGACCCAGCACTTCACCCGGCGGCTATGTCCCCACCTCATCGGTGGTCATGTCCCACGCAGCCGGCGTTAAGCCATTTGCCCTGCAAAGCGTGTCCCAGTTTCGCCCCGGTCCACCGCCCAAACTCGACAGTGCGGTCTATGCGCGCGACTACAACGAAGTCAAGGAGTTGGGCGGCGCAAAAAGCAGCAAGCGGACTGCCTGGCAGACCGAGACGGCACGTTTTTGGGAAATAACCGGTGCGTCCGCCTGGAATCAGGCCGCTCGGGGCTTGCTGGCGAATAGACAGCTGTCTTTGAGCGACAGTGCTCGCCTTTTCATGACCCTGAACTTCGCCACCTCCGATGCTCTTCTGGCCGTTTTTGATGCGAAGTACCACTATGGCTTCTGGCGGCCCATTACCGCCATTCGAAACGGTGACCGCGACGGTAACGACGCCACAGAACGCGATGCGGGCTGGCAAGCGGCCATCAATGCGCCGTTACACCCCGAGTATCCGTGTGCGCATTGCGTCGTCGACGGCGCAGCGGGCGTGGTTCTTAAGTCGGTATTCGGCGCAGGGCCAGTTCCGGAGTTCACCCTGAACTACGCAGCCATGCCGGGTGTCACGCGCAAGTACTCGACCATCACACAGCTGGAGGACGAAGTGTCCATGGCCCGGATTTGGGGGGGCGTTCACTTTCGAAACAGCAACGAAGTGGGGCATTTGTTGGGCAAACGTGTCGGCGAATATGTCTTGAAAAGCGCGTCCGTATCGGCCCAGTAATCAAAGTGCTCCGGGCGCTCGGGGTGGGCATCGCCTGGATTCCGCAGTTTTGAGTGCTCGTGATCGGAGATTTAAAAGCAGCCGTTTCAATCCCGCTGACGCAAGAAGCAGGTGGCCTCAGGGGCGCATTTCTTGAGCCACTGGCCCGTAGACGATGTAACCACGCCTGGGCAAGGTTTCAATGGTGCCGGCGCGTGCTGAACCGAGTGCACTGCGTATCTCGGATATGCACTGTGCCAGAGAGTTGTCGGTGACGACGGTGTCGCCCCATACCGCTTGCATCAGTTGTTCGTGCGTCATCAGGTGTCCGGGGTGTTCCAGAAGCTGAGACAGCACCGCCGCTGTTTGCGGTCGCAGGCGGCGCTGCCGCCCGTCCCTGCGCAGCACGCCACTGAGTTGCTCAAATTCGAAGTTACCGAAGCGGAAAACAACTATCGGCTGCATTTCCATCATTTATAACCCCCGGACTGCGCAGACAGCATAGTCTTTGCAAGACTTCTTGTATAGCTTGGGCGCTGCAGTTTCGGGCGGCGGTGTCTCAGGCGGGGCGCTTCATTCAGTACTGCGCTGGCCGCAGCGGGTCACCATCTGTTGCGCAGTTCCCGCAACTTGCCGAACACGGTTTTGGGATCGGGTAAGGCGGGTAAGTCAGGAAAGCTCTCACGCAGGGTCGCGATCAGGCTGGGGCTGTTCAGGCGGAGGAAAGTGTTGAACTGCTTCTCATCGGCCAGCGTGGTAACGGCCGATATTGCCGGGTCGTGGTTTGTGACAGCGGGTAGCAGGGCTTCCGCACTGGTGTTGTCGGGTTCGCGCGCCAGCGTGAACTTTAGGTTGTTTTCGATGTAGTCATGGCCGGGGTA
>JANOLL010000023.1:0-14450 GCA_031419775.1 Polaromonas sp.
GACCTCGCATAAAACCTACGGTCCGAAAGGTATCGGAGCGCTGTATGTCAGGCGCAAGCCACGCGTGCGGCTGGAGGCTCAAATGCACGGCGGCGGGCACGAACGCGGCATGCGTTCTGGCACCTTGCCCACACACCAGTGCGTCGGCATGGGCGAGGCTTACCGCATTGCCAAAGCCGAAATGCATGAAGAAAACAAACGTATTCGAGCGTTGCATGATCGCATGCTCAAGGGGCTTGAGGGCATCGAGGAAGTGTTTCTCAACGGCCACGCTGAAAAGCGCGTGCCACACAACCTCAACATGAGCTTTAACTATGTTGAAGGTGAATCACTCATCATGGGTATCAAGGGTCTGGCTGTCTCCAGTGGCTCAGCTTGCACATCAGCCAGCCTGGAACCCAGCTATGTGCTTCGCGCCCTGGGCCGCAGTGATGAGCTGGCCCACAGCAGCCTGCGCATGACGATCGGCCGCTGGAGCACTGAGGAAGAAATCGATTACGCGGTTGGCACCATCAAGGAAAATGTCGCCAAGCTGCGCGAGCTGTCTCCGCTTTGGGAGATGTTCAAGGATGGTGTGGATCTGTCCACCATCCAGTGGGCGGCACACTGACCGCGTCGCCAAATGCGCCATACCTTTGTCGCTCCCCTTGCCGTGCTAAAGCACTGTCTGCGGGTTCGCTTCGCGGTCTGACCCATTTGTGGCTTAGCGTTTCATATTTTTAGAGGTAAATAAAATGGCATACAGCGAAAAAGTAGTGGACCACTACGAAAATCCCCGCAACGTCGGCTCTTTTGAAAAGGGTGACGAGACGGTAGGCACCGGCATGGTCGGGGCCCCGGCTTGTGGCGACGTCATGAAGCTGCAGATCAAGGTCAATCCGCTTACTGGCGTGATCGAAGACGCGCGCTTCAAGACCTATGGTTGTGGTTCAGCCATTGCCTCCAGCTCACTCGTGACAGAGTGGGTCAAGGGCAAAACGCTGGACGAAGCGGCCAGCATCAAGAACAGTGCGATTGCTGAAGAATTGGCCTTGCCACCGGTCAAGATTCATTGCTCCATCCTCGCTGAAGACGCCATCAAGGCGGCCGTGCAGGACTACAAGCAAAAGCATGTGCAAACCGCAGCCGCCTGAGACCAGAGGCCACTTGATGGGCGAGAGCTATCCATGTCTGTAACCTTGACCGACGCAGCCGCTCGCCATGTGACGCGCTACATCACCAAGCGGGGAAAAGGTGTGGGCGTGAGGCTGGGTGTCAGAACCACGGGTTGTTCCGGACTGGCTTACAAGCTCGAGTACGCCGATGAAATTGCACCGGAGGATGTCGTGTTTGAGGATAACGGCGTCAAAGTTCTGGTCGATCCCAAAAGCATGGCCTATATCGACGGTACCCAACTCGACTTTGTCCGCGAAGGCTTGAACGAAGGCTTTAAATTCATCAATCCTAACGAGCGTGACCGATGTGGATGTGGAGAAAGCTTTCGGGTTTGACGGCATTGCCCTTTGCCGCCCATGAAGCCGCCTCACCCAACGTGCTGGCGGCTTTTTAACGACATGAACCTTCAGTCCAGTGACTTTGAACTTTTTGGTATTCCGGTTCAATTTGCCCAGGATCGCTCGACGCTTGACGCGCGCTGGAAAGACTTGCAGCGAGAAGCGCACCCGGACAAATTCTCGGCGCAGGGCGCCTCAGCCCAGCGCCTGGCGATGCAATGGTCGGTTCGCATCAATGAGGCCTATCAGCGCCTCAAGGATCCACTCAGGCGGGCGAGTTATCTGTGTGAGTTGCATGGCGCACCCGTCAATGCCGAAGACAATACCGCCATGCCGGCTGATTTCCTGATGCAACAGATGGAATGGCGCGAGTCCCTTGACGCCGCCAAAAATCGTCAGGATTTAGAAGATATAGCGCGTCAGGCGGCGTTTTCAGGACGTGAACAGCTATCAAAAATAGAGCAACTGCTCGATACTGAAAAAGATTTCACGGCTGCCGTCCAGCAGGTCAGAAGCCTTATGTTCATTGAGCGCTTTAGCAGCGAGGTGGATGCCCGCATCGACCAGCTGGGACAATAAGGTCAGACAAAAAATAACGACATGGCACTCCTTCAGATTTCAGAACCCGGCCAGACACCTGACCCGCACCAGCGTCGTCTTGCGATTGGTATTGACCTCGGCACCACGCATTCGCTGGTGGCCAGTGTGCGTAACGGTGTGCCCGAATGTCTGCCTGACGATTCAGGCCGCGTGATCCTGCCCAGTGTGGTGCGCTACCTCGACGCCGAACGACGCCAAATTGGCTTCGAAGCTTTGGCGGCACAGGTGGACGACCCGCGAAATACCATTGTCTCGGTTAAACGCCTGATGGGGCGAGGCATTGCTGATATCGGTAGTCGGGCGCAGTTGCCGTATCACCTTAACGACCGGCCGGGAATGGTCACACTGCAAACGGTAGCCGGTGAAAAAAGCCCGGTGGAAGTGAGCGCTGAAATTTTGGCCACACTCCGCTTTCGGGCTGAAGATACTTTTGACGATGACATCTTTGGCGCAGTGATCACCGTACCCGCTTACTTCGACGACGCCCAGCGGCAGGCGACCAAGGACGCGGCACAGCTGGCCGGATTGAAGGTACTGCGGCTGATCAATGAGCCCACTGCTGCCGCGCTGGCTTACGGACTGGATAACGCCAGTGAAGGCATTTATGCGATTTACGATTTGGGTGGAGGTACCTTCGATATCTCCATCCTGCGCTTGAGTCAGGGTGTATTCGAAGTGGTCGCCACCGGCGGTGATTCGGCATTGGGTGGCGACGACTATGACCGCGCGCTGGTGGAATGGGTGCTGGCAAAGGCCGGATTGGCGGCTGACATTTTGACGCCGGCGGACAAGGCTGCTCTCCAGCGTGCTGCACGGGCCTGCAAGGAGGCGCTATCGGGTGCTCCAGTGGTGCCTTTTTCAGTCCAGCTTGCCAAGGTGTTGGTCAACTTTGAGATGAAGGCAGAAGATTTCGAGACCGCCACCGCGCACCTCACCCAGCGCACACTGAGCGTAGCGCGCAAGGCCCTGCGTGATGCCAAATTGGTTAAAGACGACATGGATGGTGTGGTGCTGGTAGGGGGCTCCACCCGCATGCCGCAGGTTCGCAAGGCGGTCGCCAGCTTTTTTGGCCGCGATCCCCTGACCAATCTCAACCCGGATGAGGTGGTGGCACTGGGCGCAGCGATTTCTGCCCATCAGCTGGCGGGCAACAACACTGGCAGCGATTTACTACTGCTTGATGTCATCCCGCTGTCCCTGGGCATTGAAACCATGGGTGGCCTGGCTGAGCGCATCGTGCCGCGCAACCAGACCATTCCGACCGCCATGGCGCAGGATTTCACCACCTATCAGGATGGCCAAACTGCTCTGGCGTTGCATGTGGTGCAGGGCGAGCGCGACCTGGTGGCAGATTGCCGAAGTCTGGCGCGCTTTGAGCTGCGCGGCATACCGCCCATGGTGGCGGGTGCGGCGCGCATCCGTGTCACCTTCACGGTGGATGCGGATGGCCTGCTCAGCGTCCATGCCAAGGAGCAGGTCAGTGGGGTTGAAGCCCAGATCGACGTCAAACCTTCGTACGGCTTGTCAGACGACGAGATTGCCCGGATGCTGAAAGACAGTTTTTCAACCGCCCAGCAGGACATGCAGGCGCGTGCACTGGCGGAGGCGCAGGTTGACGCGGATCGCATGATCCTGGCAACCCATAGCGCGCTGGCCGCGGACGCAGATTTACTGAGCCCCAGTGAACGCGCGCAGATTGATAACCTGATGGCTGGCCTTGTCGTTACCCGTAACCATGGGGACGCTGCAGCCATTGAAGCTGCTACCCGTGCCCTGGGTCACGGCACCGAAACGTTCGCTGCTGAGCGTATGAATCGCGGCATCCAGAAGGCACTGGCCGGAAGAAGCATCGAGTCCGTCTGAAGAGCACTCCAGCGCCTTACTTAAATCAGCTTGACACCATGCCCGTTATCAAAATATTGCCTCATGCCGAGTACTGCCCTCAGGGTGCTGAAATCACGGCGCCCGCAGGAACGTCCATTTGTGAAGCGTTGCTGGAAAACAAAATCAACATCGAGCACGCCTGTGACATGAGCTGCGCCTGCACGACTTGCCATGTGGTGGTGCGCGAAGGGTTCCAGTCCTTGAATGCGCTGGATGAAAGCGAAGAAGACCTGCTCGACCGAGCCTGGGGGCTTGAGCCCAATTCGCGACTGAGTTGCCAGGCCCTTCTGGCTCATACCGATGTCACGGTGGAAATCCCCAAGTACACCATCAACCATGCCAAAGAACTGCATTAAGTGAGGCCTGTCTTGTATGCGACAAATCGTCCTTGACACTGAGACCACCGGCCTGTCCGCCGAAAACGGCGATCGCATCATTGAAATCGGTTGCGTCGAGCTCTTGGGCCGCAAGCTCACTGGTAACAACAAGCACTTCTACCTCAATCCGGAGCGTGACAGCCACGAAGATGCGCTTAAGGTCCACGGCATCAGCAACGAATTTTTGAAAGACAAGCCTAAGTTTGGCGCGATTGCCAGTGAGCTACTGGACTATCTGCGAGATGCCGAGGTCATCATCCACAACGCGCCGTTTGACGTGAGTTTCCTGAACAAGGAGCTTGAGCTGATTGGCATGGCGCCCATCAAGCACTGCGTGGCCAGAGTCATCGACAGCCTGATGATGGCCAAGGAGATGTTTCCGGGCAAGCGCAATTCACTTGACGCGCTGTGCGACCGCTTGGAAGTGGACAATTCTGGCCGAACACTGCACGGCGCCTTGCTGGATGCAGAACTGCTCGCGGATGTCTATATCAATCTGACGCGTGGCCAGAACAGTCTGATGATGGAGGTGCGCAGTGTCTCGCCGGAAGGCGACAAGGTGCCTCAAATAGATTTGAATCAGTTTGAACTCCCTGTTCTGACTGCTGATGCGCAAGAGCTGGACCTGCACGAACAATTGCTGATGGAGATTGACAAAGCCAGCAAGGGAATGACAGTCTGGCGCGCCATGAATGCTCCGACCTTTCGTCGCGCTGACGGGGAACAGAAACGCCTATAATCATGGGTTGCCGAAAGGGGGCGGTTAGCTCAGGGGTAGAGCACTGCATTCACACTGCAGGGGTCGCAAGTTCGAAACTTGCACCGCCCACCAAATCGACGCACAATTTTGAAACGCCTGTCATTCTTTGGGATCACAGGCTTTTTTTTGGCGCGAGTTGTCGTGCCGTAACGGCAAACCTGCAGTTCGGGTCGGCGGTTTTTTGTGGTCCCAAGCCGGCTAGGGCATCATCACTTGGTCGTGTCACCGGCGCATTCCCATTCTTGATGCAGGTACATCCTTGAAAATCGCTATTGTTGGTTTTGGCGCCATGGCGCGCGCTCTTGTGAGGTTGCTGGCTGAACATGCGCCTGGCATTGCAGTGCTTTCCATTATGGTTCGCGATGTCCCCGAAGCAGCTGGCGCAGCACTGCCGCCAGGTGCCCGATTCGTGACTTCGGTACAGGACCTTCTGGCCCAGCCGCTTGATCTGGTAGTCGAATGCGCGGGCCACGCTGCTCTGCGGAGTTTGGGCGTACCCATACTCGAGTCGGGAGCGGATCTTTTGGTGGCGTCGGTCGGTGCTTTGGCAGACGTTTCGCTTGAGGCAGCTTTGGTGCAGGCTGCCCGCGCTGGGCGCGCCAAGCTACGTATCCCGTCGGGTGCCCTGGGCGGTCTGGATGTGCTCGGGGCAGCCCGAATGGGTGGCTTGCAGACGGTGATCTATCGGTCACGAAAAGCCCCACAGGCTTGGTACGGTACCTCTGCGGAGCAGATGATTGATCTTGCTCACCTGACAGAAGAGGCTACTTTTTTCACGGGTAACGCTCGCTCGGCCGCGCTGGCATTTCCTCAAAACGCCAATGTTGCAGCGGCTGTGGCACTCGCGGGCATGGGCTTTGAAAAAACCCAGGTGAACCTGACCGCTGATCCCTCGGCCATCGGGAACACCCATTTCATAGAAGCCACGGGTGAGTTTGGAAGCATTCATATCGCCATCAATGGGAAGACGCTGGTCGACAACCCCAAGACTTCCATGCTCGCGCCTTTGAGTCTGGTGCGGTGTCTGCTCAATTTGAGCCAGTCGATAGTGATTGCTTGAGCGCGTCCCCCGGTTCAAACAGCCAGCCCGGCCAGCCCTGTCGCGCCAGCATCCCGTCGCTCAAGCTTGGTGATGTCGACGCCCGACACATAAAACCCAATGACCTCATTTTCATCGGCATCATTGCCGTAGCGGGGCAGGTATTGCATGGCGTACTTTTTTTGCTTACCTCGTGATGTCATGTGAAGGCTCTCGAATTCGACGGGATAGCCGCCCAAAACTTCTCTTACTTTGTCACGGGTATCCTCATGGAACTGCTGCCCCAGCACGCTTGCCAGCGTTTGGCCATCGATGGCATCAAATTCCAAGCCAAAAACTTCTTCAAAAGCGCGGTTATGAAACCGGAAGCGCTGGTCAACGTCGACATAGGCGAGCAGTGCCGTGACGTTGTTGGTGATCTGCCGCAATTGTGACTCGCTGGAGCGCAAGGCATTGGCCACCAGGCGCATTTCGGTGGTGTCCCGACAGATGCCCCTGTAACCCGTGAAGCGTCCGGAGTCATCAAAAACTGGTACGCCGCTGACGCACTCATAGATCAACTCGCCATGACGCCCACGGCGGGTGATTTCAAATTCCCGAAACTCCTCGCGCCGTTGAAGTTTGGTCAGGTGGGCGGACCAGACTTCCTCACCGTGGCTCCCACTATCGAGTTCGCGAAGCGACTTGCCAATAGCACTGTCAGGGCCGATTCGGGCTCCCTGGGCGGCATCACTGGAGACCATGGAAAAGCGATAATTTTCATCCTGCTCCCAGAACCAGTCCGAAGACAGCGCCGTCAGCGAACGAAAACGTTCTTCGCTCAGGCGCAATATCTGCTCCTTCTGCTTCAAGTCACTGATGTTCTGAATTTGCGTGATGAAATGAAGCGGCTTGCGGTTGCTGTCGCGCACCAATGAGCAGGTGAGAAAAACCCAGACGATTCGACCGGACTTGTGAATCAGCCGCTTTTCCCGGTGATAGGTTTCAATCTTGCCGGTTAGAGCATCACTCGCCAGCCTGATGTCTTCGGCGAGGTCATCAGGGTGGGTAATCTGCTGAACGGAACGCGCCAGAACTTCTGCTTCCGAGTAGCCCAGCATTTTGGAAAAAGCGCTGTTGATGGTCAACCAGACGCCATCAAAGCCCACCACGGTCATGCCGATCGCTGCATGTTCAAACAAATTATTGATCTGCTGATCGCTGACCGAAAAGGCTTCCTGATTTTTGCGTTGGGTAACTGCAATGGTTTGAGTCACTGTCTCGGTTTCTCGTGCAGGAGTGTCGCGCGTGGGGGAAGGTCCTTCTAGTCCCGTATCCGACTGCTGGCGGCCCAGTGTGAAGAAAAAAGAGCTACCAACGCCTTCCACGGAGTCGGCCCAGATCTTCCCGCCATGTCGGTCAATGATGCGCTTGACCGTTGCCAGTCCGATTCCAGTTCCCGCAAATTCCCGGGCTGAATGAAGGCGCTGGAACGTACCAAATAGATTGTCTGCATAGGCCATGTCAAAACCGGCGCCGTTGTCCTGTACAAAATAGACTGTGGGCAAATCGGCGCCTGGCTTTCTGCCGACAGAAATTTGAGCACTCGATTTTTTCGACGTGAACTTCCATGCATTGGCGATCAGGTTTTCCAGCACCTGGCGCAGCAGCGAACGGTCAGCCTCGACTAGCAATCCGGGTTCTACCGTCGCTACAACTTGACGCGCCGAATCGTTTTCTGCGTATTGTTGCAAGATCTTGTTTGCCTCGGCACTCAGATCGACCGGCTCCCATCGCAGGTTCGCACGCGACAAATGGGCCAGGGAAAGCAGGCCATTGATGAGCTCGCCCATGTGCTCAACGTTGGCTCCAATCCGGGTAAGGTAATGAATTCCTCGCTCACCTGTGTCACCCGCAACTGGCTGGACCTGCTTTTTGAGCAGCGAACAATAGCCACCGATGGCATTGAGAGGTGAGCGCAAATCATGCGCCACGGAATAGGAGAAAGCTTCCAGCTCCTTATTGGCGAGCTTGAGTTCAGCAGTCCTGCGCGAGACACGACTTTCCAGTTCGACGTTGAGTCTGACGACTTCCAACTCGCTGAGTTTGGATTTGCTGATGTCCGTAATCGTGCTGACAAATCCAGATGGGCTCTCCGATTGGCCGTCAAACAGGGGTTGAACATTGATCTGTCCCCACACTTCACTGCCATTGGACTTGTGGTAGCGCAGAACGAACCCTGTCTGGGGCAAACCGGTGCGCCGGGCCACAACACTGGGCCACTCGTCTACTGGCATCGGTGTGCCGTCTTCCCTGAGCATCTGCCAGTCTGGCGCAGCCGAGATCTGACCCTTGATTTCGGCCAGCGTCCGGCCGTAAAAGCGCTCAGCGCTGAGGTTGCAGTCGACAATCTTTCCGTCAGCATCCCGGATGATGACCGCTTCACCCAGGGCGGCAACAACCGTACGAAAGCGCGATTCGCTTGCCTGCAGCGCAATGTCAAAGTGCTTGCGAGCGCTGATGTCGCGCATTGTTCCGCGGTAACCCGTGAAGTTGTTTCTGCTGTCATACACCGCTTCGCCACTGACCGACAAGTAGCGCGGCAAGATGTCATCGATCAAATAAAGAAACTCAAAATCCCGAAAGGGCTGGTGTGCCTCGAGGACTGTCCGGTGTGCGTCCCACGACATGCTTTGCGCCATCGCACCCGGCAACTCCCAGGAGCATTTACCCAAAATGTCACGTGTGTCAGGTTGTAGGTTGGCAGATTCCATCGCGGTGGAAACAATGGTGAACCGATACGCGGTGTTCTGCTCCCAGTACCATTGTGGCGTCAGCAATGCGGGTGCCTGGCCCTGTTCGTTCGCCAAGAGTGCATTGATTGTGCGTTTTTGCTCGGCCAGTTCCGCTTTGAGCTGCTCATTGGCCTTGACGAGCGCTGCCACCTGGTTAGTCAGAAGCTGATCGGGTTGAAACGAGTCCTCGTTACGCTTCATCACATAGTCCTTCTCGCCGCGACATCTTGGAATGATTTCTCCTGCCGGATTGTCTACCTAAACCAGCCTCGATGGTGTCGCGTCAGGCGTTGGCGCGGCAATCAGCGCAAGATCGGCCTTTTTGACCCGGCTTCATGCTTGGTTGTCAACTTTTCACAAGCTACATTGTGTGTCCAAAATTGTTGGTCAACCCGATAAGACCAGTCACAGTGGCTTTTGGACTGAAGTGATTAAACTCGCGAGGTTTAGCGCCAACAACAGTCACCAACAGAGTCCATGAAATCTGCCCCGATTCCAGATAACGAACAGGCGCGATTGGCTGCGCTCCATCGCTATCGCATCCTCGACACCGAGTTTGAGGAAGGATTCGATGACTTTACCAAGCTCGCCTCGCAGATTGCAGGAACACCTATAGCCCTGATTTCACTGGTAGACGAAACGCGTCAGTGGTTTAAGAGCCGGAGTGGATTTGAGGCGCTGGAAACGCCGCGTGGTATTTCATTTTGCGGCCATGCCGTAGGTGGGCATGAGGTATTTGAAGTGGCTGATACCTTGCAAGACGAGCGTTTTTTCGACAATCCGCTGGTCACCGGTGAACCGCTTATCCGGTCTTATGTCGGCGCACCGCTTTTGGCCAAAGGTGGCGAGGCCATCGGAACGCTCTGTGTGCTTGACCGTGTCCCGCGCAAGCTGACTGCGGCTCAAAAAGGTGCTATGCAAGCGCTGGCGCGACAGGTGATGCGTCAGATGGAAATGCGTCTGCTGATCTCCAAAGAACAGGAGCTTAATCAGGAAATTCTGCGGCAGGCAACATTCCAGAAAGTACTGTCAGACAACGTGGTGGTAGCCATGATGTCTACCACCACCGATGGCTTGATTACCAGTTTCAACCCCGCTGCGGAGCGCCTGCTTGGTTATGACGCGCTGGAGATCGTCGGCAAAAAATCCGTGGGCTTTTTTCATGTCAATGAAGAGTTGCAGGCCCGGGCGCAAGAACTCAGTGCCGAACTCGGGCGATTGGTTGAACCGCAAGCCAGTCTGTTTACCTTGCCATTGGCTGGCTCTTCAGAAATCCGGGAGTGGCGCTACAGACGTCAAAACGGCTCGATGATTGCAGTCAAAGTGGCGGTCGCTCCCATCTGCCATCACAACGGGACGGTCACCGGATGGATCGTCTTCGCATGGGACATCACAGAGCGTCAAAAGGCCCGGCAGGAGATTTTGCGGCTGAACGCCGACCTTGATCTGAGTACAAGTGTGCGAACGGCCGAGTTGCAAAGAACCGCGGATGACCTGCAGGGCTTGTCTTATTTCATGGCGCACGATTTGCGGCAACCAGTGATTTCGGTTGCTGGGTTCAGCGATTTATTGAAGAAGTCCGCACTAGGCGATTCGGAAAGGCATTACGTTGAACGTATTTCCTCGGGAATCAACCAAATCAGTGCACGGGTAGACGCACTGCTGTATTTCGCCAACCTTCTTGGCAGGCCGCTGCATCGAAAAAGCGTCAATCTCGCGGATCTTGCCCGCGGACGCCTTGATATTTTAAAAAGTTCTGACCCCCAGCGGCAGGTGGTTGCCGACATTCCGTCAAAACTCATGGTCAGTGGCGACCATGATTTATTGGAGCGGGTCATGCTTGAGTTGCTAAACAATGCCTGGCGGGCCAGCTCCACGCAGGAGGTGACCCGGATCAGTGTGGGCAGTCGTATGGAGGAGACAGGAGAGACAGCCTACCTGATCCAGGACAACGGCGAGGGTTTTGATATGGCCTACGTCAGCCAGCTGTTCGAACCTTTTCAGAAGCTAAAGGGCAGTCAGGACTACGATCGCCGCGGCATGGGGCTTGCCCGTGTGAAACGAATCATTGCCAAGCATGGTGGTCGAATCTGGACTGAAAGCCATGTGGGAAAAGGGGCGGTGATCTTTTTCACGCTGGGTGCCAGCTCACCATCAAGACTCGTCCAGGCCGCTAGATAGCACGGCGGCCTGGACTCGAACTGATTTCACGTCGGTTGATGGCGCATCAGATTCTGCAGACTTATGGGTTCCACCAGTTGCCGGAAGCCACTATCAAACTCAGAAGCTGGAGTTCCGTTTCGTAATAACCACTGGACAGATTGGCGCTGGAATAGGACCAGAGGCTGTTCAGAAATGGCTGGAACCGGGCATCGACCATTGCCCCGGCAGTCGCCGGGCCGATGTAGGAGCCGTTTTGGAACGTCGCCAGGCTGGTACCGTCGAGCTTGTAGCCTGATTGAATTAGTGCGGGGTTCCCACCGGTGGAACTCTGGAAAAAATCAATGATTCTCCCAGTAACCACCTTTGAGCGGTTGTCCCCTGACGTCACGTAGTCTGATGCAAGACGCCAGGGCAGCCGGCAAGCATTCCAATAGTAGAACCCTTCCATCGCGTTGCCGTCGCCGATATAGCCCGTTGACGGCGCCGGATTGGTGCCGGTATTGATGATGAAATCAGGAATCAGACCTGTGGTCGGCGCATAGGTCGATTGCATCAGGTTGAGCAGGTAAAAAGCCTTGTCGGTTGCAGTATCCCAGAAGGCATCTCCAGTAGCCCTCTTGAAGGCTTTGAAGTGGGTAATCATGTAATCCGAAGTCCGGTTGTTATTCGGGCTTGGCAGGCCTTTGGTGAAACCGTCTGGGGTCATGTTGTAGGCCTTGAGGGCAGCGATGGTACTTAGGGCCTCAGCCTTGTAGTTGACTGAGCCTGAAGAGCCCCATTGCTTGTCTGCCATCAGCAGCGCCATCGCAATATCCAGGTCACCGTCCATGGCGTTCCAGCCATCACCGGCTCCGCTGCAGTCTGCATTGACCCGCCACTCCATCAGAGCCGGATAGGGGGTGCTGTAGGCAGGGTGGCTGCGAACCACTTTGAACAGTCCGTCGAACAGTTCGCGGGCTTGACCATCATGGCCAGCCATCAGGACGCTCAAAAGCATACCGTAGCCCGCTCCTTCTGACACGGTCGCGTAACCGGCGTTGAAAACGACGACGTTCCCTCCACAACGGGCCTGTACGCCTTTAGCTTTCCATTTGTCGTACTGGGTGCGAATCAACGCGTCCTGGGTGGATTGCGCCACATCGGATGGCGTGATGCCCGCCACGTAAGGCGTGCGGTGCGAGGCGAAGGGGTAGCCGAGACCGTTAATAGGAGGAAGCAAGGCTTGCCCTTGCGCGGCGGCTGTCACCTGGTTGAGTACTGGGGTGATCGCTTGAGGGGTCACCAGACCCTCAATGGGGACACCACCGCCACCGCCGCCACCGCAGCCCGCTAAAAACAGTGCGCCCGTCAGCGCTGCGGCTGCAAAGGAAAATTGACGTGTTTGCATGGAAACCTGTTGAAGTTGGGATAGGCCTACTGTGAATCGGCCCAGCGCCAGCACATCCTTATGTGTGTTGGCGCACATAATTTGTAGGAGCCGGCTGACTCGGGTTATAGCTGCCCGATTTCTAAAACGATCCCGGTTTCAACCTCGCACCGTGGCAGCTGGCGGGCCCGGCAGACCGCATCAATTCCTGAAAACAAGCCGATTTGGCGATTGAAAGAAGCGGCTAAAAACGGGTCGTTTGTAGGAGGTTTCCTACTGTACGCAAACCCATCGAGACTCTGGTTAACCCTTATCAAGCCCGAGCTTGCTCCAGCGTCTGTGCTGGCCCTTTTAAGCACCTCAGCGACGGTTCACAACGGCTCTTGAACTTGCCGAAAATCAACCCTTCGGAAGCCGGCTCCAAGCGATGACACACGCCGAATTGGTTGGGGCACCCTTTTAAAACGTTACGCGGTGTCTTTTATTGCAAGATAAATCGAACCTCTCGTAACATCTGGTAGCCAATTCAGTTAGACGATTGCCAGCCAGAAGCAGCAACGAAGCGGCAAGCGCAAAATGCAGTTTGATCAACCGTCAGAAAGAGCTTCATGCTGATAAACCTCCCGCGTATCCAAAAATTGACCGGCGCACTGGCCAGGCCATTTTTGGCAGTGTTGACGGCTCTGCCGGTTTTTGCGGTGCTGCCGGTCAGCGCTGCTGAGCCCGACTACCCCAGCAAGCCGATCACCATCGTCGTGGCCTATTCGCCCGGCGGGCAGGGCGATACCTTTGCCAGACTGGTGGGGGAACGTTTGTCCGCCATTTACAAGCAGTCGGTCGTGGTGGACAACCGGCCCGGTGTGTCCGGCACGGTCGGCACGCGCCTGGCCGTCAAAAGCAAAAACGACGGCTACACGCTCTTTCTCGGACAGACAGGCGAAATCGTGGTCAATCGCGTGATTTTGAAAGACCTGGGTTACGACCCTTTGAAAGATCTCGTCCCGGTGGTGCTGATCGGTAATGCCCCTCTGGTGCTGCTGGTCCCGGCTGACTCGCCATACAACACGCTGGCCGAATTCATTCAGGCTGCCAAGGTCAAATCCGGCGGCTTCAGCTATGCATCGGTCGGCGCTGGTACGCCAGGGCATCTTGCTGCGGTCGCGCTGGGACTGGGCGCCAAAATGGAAATGGTGCATGTGCCGTACAAGGGCGTGGGTCCCCTGATGGCCGACTTGATGGCTTCGCGGATTGAAATGTTTTTTAGCAGCGCCTCAGCGGCGGTGCCACAGGTCAAGGGCGGGCGGCTCAAGGCCTTGGCGGTCACCACTACCCAGCGAATGGCCTCGTTGCCACAAGTTCCCACCGTTGCCGAGGCCGCATTGCCCGGATTCAGCTACACACTTTGGGGCGGCCTCTTTGCACCTGCCGATACGCCTGCAGCCATCGTTCAGAGTCTGAATCGGGAGGTCAACAGCATTTTGGCTACCCCTGAGATTCGTGGCCGGTTTGAAGCGGACAACCTTTCGGTGCCGAAAAAGTCGCCCGCCGAGTTCGCGCAATATGTGCGTGCAGAAGCCAACAAGTTTGAAAAACTCGTCAAAGATGCCAACCTCAAAATTGACCCCTAAGGCGGGCCTGGACGGCTGATGGTCAGCTGGGCCCGGCCCTTACAGCACCTCGCTGGCGAAGTCGGCCAGCCTTGAGCGTTCTCCGCGGGCCAGGGTGATGTGCCCACCGTGCGGCCAACCTTTGAAGCGATCCACGGCATAAGTCATGCCCGATGAGCCCTCTGTGAGGTAAGGCGTATCAATTTGCGCCAGATTGCCCATGCAGATGATTTTCGTTCCAGGACCAGCACGGGTAATCAGCGTTTTCATCTGCTTCGGAGTCAGGTTCTGCGCTTCGTCAATGATGACGTACTTGTTCAAAAACGTTCTGCCGCGCATGAAGTTCATGCTTTTGACTTTGATGCGCGAGCGGATCAGCTCGTTGGT
>JANOLL010000024.1:0-3174 GCA_031419775.1 Polaromonas sp.
GGAGGGGGTAAAAATGCTCCTTATTTTATAGCAATCCTTGCAACTTAGAGTGCCCCTACCCGGCCATCCCTATGGCGATTGGCGAATCTTCTGAACCAGCGCTGTGGTGGAATATCCCTCGATAAACGGCAGCGCCAACGCCCTGCCGCCATACGCTCTGACAATGGCAGTTTCTGCCAGTGAGTCCATGTCGTAGTCACCGCCCTTGACCAGAATATCGGGCCTGAGCGCGGCAATCAGTGCAGTCGGGGTGTCTTCATCGAACCACGTGACCAGACTAACTGACTCCAGCGCCGCCATCAGGGTTGCCCGGTCCTGCTCGTTGTTCAGCGGCCGGTCCGGTCCCTTGCCAAGCCGGCGCGCCGAGGCGTCGGTGTTCAGGGCCACGACCAGACTGCCGCCCAGGGCGCGTGCTTGCGCCAAATAAGTCGCGTGGCCGCGATGCAGGACATCGAAAACACCGTTGGTAAACACCACCGGTTTAGGTAGTTGTTTGATGCCTCGAACTGCCTCGTCGCGCGAGACAATTTTTTCAAGGAAGACCGGTGACGTCACACCGCCTGGACTTTAGCGTCGGGGGCGATACTGCCGGCGATCTCGCGGCCCAGTTCCTTACGGTAGCGATTGAGTTCCTGCACGGTTTTAAAGCTCTGGTTCATCAGCAAGCTCATGTTGTGCAGAATGCGCTCGACTACCTTGCCTTCCCACACCGCGTCAAACTTGATCTGGGTATCGAGCCAGTGTTCCAGCCACTCGGGGTTGGGCAGGCGTGACTGAATCGTGTCGCGCGGAAACAGGGTTTTGTTGACATGCAGGTTGGTTGGATGCAGGGCCTGCGCGGTACGGCGAGCGCTGGCCATGAGCACCCCCACCTTGGTGAAGGCCGCGCGGGCATCGTTGCCGAAATTATTGATGGCGCGCTTCATGTAGCGCAGGTAAGCACCGCCGTGGCGCGCCTCGTCCTGGCTGAGCTGGGTGTAGATCTGCTTGATGACAGGCTCGGTATGCCACTCGCTGGCGCGGCGGTACCAATGGTTGAGGCGGATTTCACCGCAAAAGTGCAGCATCAAGGTTTCCAGCGCGGGCGCGGGCTCGAACTCGAAACGTACTTCATGCAGTTCTTCTTCGGTCGGAGCGAGATCAGGGCGGAATCGCTTGAGGTATTCCATCAGCACCAGTGAATGTTTTTGTTCCTCAAAAAACCAAATCGACATGAAGGCCGAAAAATCGCTGTCGTCCTTGTTGTCACGCAAAAACATTTCGGTTGCAGGCAAGGCCGACCACTCGGTGATCGCATTCATCTTGATGGTTTGCGCCTGCTCGTCAGACAGTTTGGATGCGTCAAAGCTGGCCCATGGAATATCCTTGTCCATGTCCCAGCGGACAGACTCAAGCTGTTTGAACAGTTCAGGGTAAAGCATGAGAACTCCTTCGCATTCAATAGAGGCGTCAACCAAACGCGGCCGTCAATCCGAGATACGTCAGAGAGTACGCCCATTACCTCGCACTGGATGCGTACCTGCGCACCGGTGCAATCTTAATTCTAGGCCGGTAATGTGACAAACAGTGAGCTCGGCGCGAATGACACTTGGCTGATGTGGTTTCACGGCCATCAGCAACTGCACCTGAAGCGACCCAGTGTGAATAAGGCACCAGACTTGTAGGCCATCGGCAGTCCGCGTGGATCGCCCGTGCGCCATGAATCCAATCCCCGCCAAAAAGCGTATCGAACTCTATCTGACAGGCCGGAACGACGGCGAGACAATAGCTGCTTGAGCGGCATTTATCCGATTTTTGGTTGCCCCTTCGTTTGATCTCAGAAAGTGAGCCCCATCGTGTTTTTCAAACTGTTCAGACCGGCCCTTGCCAAGACCTGCCTCGTGGCGGGCATTGGCCTGGCCGCAATCGCTTCACCGGCTGCAACGCCAGCTGCTGAATCAGACCGGTCAGCGTCAACCACCGGTGCCAATTGTCCTGCCTTGTTGCAGCAACAGTTTTTGCGCCTGCAGGACGAAAAGCCCCAGTCCTTGTGCCAGTACAGCGGCAAGGTGGTGGTCGTGGTCAACACCGCCAGCTTTTGCGGCTTCACCTCCCAGTACGAGGGACTGGAGGCGCTCTACACCAAATACAAGGACCAAGGCTTGGTGGTGTTGGGCTTTCCATCTAATGATTTTTCGCAAGAGACCGGGAGCAACAAAGAGATAGCCGATTTTTGCGCCAATACCTTTGGGGTGAAGTTCCCGATGTTTGCTAAAACCAGCGTCTCTGGCAAAGACGCCAACCCCCTGTTCAAGCAGCTCTCCACCAAGACCGGCGCACCGCCGCGCTGGAATTTCTATAAATACGTGATCGGGCGTGACGGGCAAAGCGTCACCAGCTTCAACTCGATCGCTGCGCCCAACAGTCGGCAATTTGTCAGAGAAATTGAAAAGCAGCTTGCAGCAAAATAAGCCGCTCCGTAGCAGCCTCGGAATGAATTTATTACCGATCAGTCTTTATTTGACTGATTGGTAACTTTTATGTAAAAATCGAGGCCAACACGCCCCCGGCAGGTTCTCGGCAGGTTACTCATTCTTTTTTCGTCCCCCGCCAATCCTCTCAAATGAACTCCTGTACGTTCACAAATCTTTACCATGCCCGGTGGGTCAGCCTCGGGAACTCCGAGCATCGCTGCGGCGTCACAGAAAGGTCTTTGAGCAGTCCCATCGATGGGCTTGCGGATAAAAAACCAGTTTCATTGTTGCGAAGCCTTCTGGCGCATTTGGCGCCAGATGCAATCCCGGGGCGCTCCTCCTCCTCCCTCCCTCCCTCGTTCGCGCCGGGGCGCTTCGCAGCATTTTTATATCCCAGGTGCGGCAGTTGAACCGCGCACCTTGTCGGCCCCGGGTGGCGATCGTAGGCTCTGGCATTGCGGGCCTCGCCGCCGCACACAGTCTGCAAGGACAAGCCGACGTTACGCTGCTCGAAGCCGCTGATTATTTTGGCGGCCACACCCATACGGTAAACATTACTCTACCTGCTTCAGATGGCCCGATCACGCACGGGGTAGATACCGGCTTTCTGGTTTTCAATGAACGCACCTACCCGAACCTGATCAGGCTGTTTGCCGAACTGGATGTCAAGACGGCAAAGTCAGACATGTCTTTTTCGGTCAAGGTTCCCGATGCAAACGGC
>JANOLL010000025.1:0-4314 GCA_031419775.1 Polaromonas sp.
CGGCGTACCGACCACGATGTGCGCGCCGTTTTCCAGGCTGGCGGTCTGGTTGCGCAGCGGCACACCGCCGCACAGCACCACAACCTTCACGTTTTCTTCGGCCCGCGCAAGGCGGCGGATTACAGTCGCCACCTGGTCGGCCAGCTCGCGTGTGGGGCACAGCACCATGGCCTGCACCGCAAAACGCCGAGCATTGAGGTTGGTCAGCAGCGCAATGCCAAAGGCCGCGGTTTTGCCGCTGCCGGTTTTGGCCTGGGCAATCAGGTCTTTGCCTAGCAGCGCCAGCGGAAGGCTGGCGGCCTGAATCGGTGTCATCTGGGTGTAACCGAGCTGGGTCAGGTTGGCCAGCACGTGAGCGGGTAGCGATAAGGTGCTGAAATCGGTAAGGGAAGTGGTCATCCCGTATTATCGTAAATCGTCAAACTACGCACGGCCTTCGCTTGCCTTATCTGGCGTGACCACATGACCGCAGACTCCGCCAGCCTTGACGCCCTGATCGCGTGGTCAGCCAGCCATGTAGTGGGGCTCTTCGCCGCTGCTCTGGTGTTTCTGCTCTTGGGCGTGGCAGGTATCTGGCAACTTTTGCGGCGTTATGGCGTACACCGCACCGGGAGCCGATTTTCCCAATCCAGCTACCGCTGGGCCTATTTTGTCGGAGCCATGGCTCTGGTGGCCAGTGCGACAGGCCTTTTTGTGGCGCTGGCTTACAAACTGGGCACCGATAAGTCCTTGTTGCAGTGGGACCAGCAGATAGCCCAGACCCTTGGAACGAACCTGTCAGCGCCCGCTTTCCGTCTGTTTGGCGTCCTGACGCACCTAGGTGACCCGTGGGTGCTGACGGTTTTGAGCGCAGTGGTGGCCTTGAGCTTGTGTGCACTGCAGCGATTTCAGCTGTGCGTCGGGTGGCTGCTGGCCACGGGTGGCAATGCGCTGCTTAATCCATCACTGAAAAATATCTTTCAGCGCGTCCGACCGGTTCACGATCTGTCACTGGCCAGCGGCTGGAGCTTTCCAAGCGGACACGCCTCCGGCTCGTTAGTGGTCTATGGCATGCTGGCCTACCTGCTGATACGCTGGCTACCACCGCGATGGTCTCGTGTCAGTCTGCCCCTGGTACTGCTGGCGGCGGCCCTAGCCTTCACCGTATCGTGCAGTCGGGTGTTGATACAGGTGCACTACGCGAGCGACGTATTCGGGGGGCTGGCGTCGGGCACAGCATGGTTGACAGTGTGCATAGCCACGATGGAAGCAAGGCACTATCGGCAGAAAACATCTGCGTCCCGCTCACGGTCTGGCCTCGACCAAGCAGGCTGACCTGACCACGCGGGTCCCACGCCTGAGACAATGCCCGAGTTCTATTTCTCTTTGGTTACCTGACGTGACCAAGGCCACAGCGACAACTTAACCGTCCAAGGTTAGCCTTATGCAGAATTTTGACTATGACCTCTTTGTGGTGGGCGGCGGCAGCGGCGGCGTGCGGGCCGCACGCATGTCGGCCCAACGCGGCGCGCGCGTGGCGCTCGCTGAAGTCGCCGATATGGGTGGCACCTGTGTCAACGTTGGCTGCATTCCGAAAAAACTCTACAGCTACGCCGCTCACTACGGCGAGGCGTTTGAAGAGTCACACGGTTTTGGCTGGGTCGGTCAAGCGCCGATCTTTGACTGGGACGTTCTCAAAGCCAATCGGGCGAAGGAAATAGCGCGCCTGAATGGCATTTACAACCAACTGCTAGACAGTGCTGGGGTCACCATCATTCAGGGCTGGGCGCGACTGGTGGACCCCCATACAGTTGAGGTAGGTCAGAACCGATACACCGCCAAAAATATCCTGGTGACGACCGGCGGCCACGCCCAATTGCCTGTGGTGGCAGGCCATGAGCATGTCGTGACGTCCGACAGCATGTTTGACCTGAACCCCTTCCCGAAGCGCCTGGCTGTCGTGGGCGGCGGCTACATAGCCTGCGAGTTTGCCTCGATCTTCAATGGTCTGGGCGCTCAGGTCACGCAAATTCATCGCGGCGAAAAACTGCTGACGGGTTTTGACGATGACGTACGCAGCTTTGTGGCCGACGAAATGCGCAAAACTGGCATCCACATGCGGCTTCAATCGGAAGTGGCGTCCATCACCACAACGCAAAGCGGCTTGCTCGTCAAAATGAAAGGTGACGGCGACACCTTGACAGTAGACACCGTGCTGTATGCCACCGGCCGTGTTGCCAACACCAGCGGCCTCGGCCTGCATGCCGCGGGCGTTGCAGTCAACTCGGCAGGCGCCATCCTGGTCAACGAGGCTTACCAGACCTCGGTCCCGTCTATCTATGCCCTCGGCGATGTGACGGCACGCGTGCAGCTCACACCGGTGGCGCTGGGCGAAGCGATGGTGGTGGTGGACCAGCTGTTTGGCCCGACAGCTGGCAAGAAGCCACGCAGCATGAGTTACGACTTCATTCCCACGGCGGTCTTTACCCACCCCAACATCGGTACCGTGGGCTTTTCAGAAGCTGCAGCACGTGAAAAATTCGGCACTGTCAGCGTATTTAAAAGTGATTTCAAGGCGCTCAAGCACACCCTGAGCGGCAGTACCGAGCGTACCCTGATGAAGCTGCTGGTGGACGACCAGAGCGACCGGGTCGTGGGACTTCACATGGTGGGGCCCGATGCAGGAGAGGTTGTACAGGGCTTTGCAGTGGCCATGAAAGCTGGTGCAACCAAAGCCATCTTTGACAGCACGATAGGCATTCATCCGACCGCAGCCGAAGAGTTCGTGACCATGCGGGAGCCCGTCAAATCGGCCAGCAGCGCAAGCCAAAATCCATAGCGGCGCGGCTCCAGGACGTCGCGTCAGCGCACAATCGCTGACATGCATCATTTGCCCACCTTTATCGCCCCCACTCGTTACCGGGATGCCGCGGCCGCGCTGGCGCAGGTCAAGGCCATCTATGCACAGCAGCTGCTCCACTTGCGTCAAGCCATGCAGCACTTCGTCAGCGGCAAGTCCCCACGCGGCGCTGTACACGACACCACACAGACGCCCACCCGCATTCGAGGCTTCTACCCCTTTGTTCGCGTTCATGCCGAAACCATCGCCCGAGGCCAGCTGTCACGCCCGGGTGCTTCGCAGCTGAGTTACGGTTTTGTGGCGGGCCCTGGCCGGTATGAAACCACCCTCACCCGGCCCGACCTGTTCGCCAGTTATTACCTTGAGCAGTTTCGACTGCTTTTGGAAAATCATGGCGTGGAACTGGAAGTGGGCACCAGCAACCAGCCGATTCCTGTGCACTTTTCTTTTGCAGAGCATGATCACATAGAAGGCGCGTTGAGTGCCGAGCGGCGTAGCCTGATGCAGGACATTTTTGACCTTCCTGACCTGGCGGCCATGGATGACGGCATCGCCAATGGCACGCATAACGTCGGCCCCGGTGAGGCTCAGCCCTTGTCGCTTTTCACCGCCGCGCGGGTGGACTATTCCTTGCAACGGCTGCGGCACTACACCGGCACCTCGCCAGACTGGTTCCAGAACTTCGTACTGTTTACCAACTACCAGTTTTATATCGACGAATTTGTGCGCTGCGGCCACGCCGCCATGGCCGATGCGAACAGCCAATACACCTGCTTTGTCGAACCTGGCAATGTTGTCACGCGCCGTATCGGGCTGGCGTCCCTTGCCGGGGACGAACTTGGTATGGCACCGCCGCGCTTGCCGCAAATGCCGGCTTACCACCTGATGCGGGGGGACCGTACGGGTATCACCATGGTCAACATCGGCGTCGGGCCGGCCAACGCCAAAAACATCACCGACCACATTGCCGTGCTGCGCCCGCACGCGTGGATCATGCTAGGCCACTGCGCCGGCCTGCGTAACAGCCAGCAACTGGGCGATTATGTACTGGCCCACGGCTACGTGCGAGAAGACCATGTGCTCGATGAAGAGCTGCCGCTCTGGGTGCCCATTCCAGCGCTCGCGGAAATCCAGAAAGCCCTGGAGCAGGCGGTGGAAGACGTGACGCAAGCGGTCGGCCCCGACCTGAAACGCATCATGCGTACCGGCACTGTGGCCTCGACCGATAACCGCAACTGGGAGCTGCTACCGGGCAACCAGCCGCAACGGCGCTTCAGCCAAAGCCGCGCCATTGCCCTGGACATGGAAAGCGCCACCATTGCCGCCAATGGCTTCCGGTTTCGCGTACCCTACGGCACCCTGCTGTGCGTCAGCGACAAGCCGCTGCACGGCGAGATCAAACTACCCGGAATGGCCAATCACTTTTACCGGGAGCGGGTCGACCAGCACCTGCGCATCGGCATGCGGGCGATTGA
>JANOLL010000026.1:0-2290 GCA_031419775.1 Polaromonas sp.
GCCACCCCGAACTGCTTGCGGGTGTTCATGTACTCGACGGTGATAGCTAACGTTTGATCCATCACGCCGACGGCTTCTGCGCAGCTGGCGGCGATGCCGATGTCGATTGCGTGGGTCAATGCCGCCAGGCCATCGGTGGTGATCAATTGGGCAGGTGTGTCGGCGAGCCTTACTTCGGCTGCACGGGCGCCGTCTTGCAGAAGGTAACCACGACAGCTGACGCCAGCCGCTGCACGCTCCACCCAAAACAGCGCCAGGCTGCCCTGAACCAGTGCCGGAACGATGAAGGCATCCGCATGGTCACCTGCAGGTACTATGCTTTTTGTAGCATTCAAGGTCCATTTTTCGCCGGCTAGTGTCGCTCTGGCCTCACATTTATCAAGAGTGTAGCGGGCACTGCGTTCCTGATAGGCCAAGACCGAAAAAATATCGCCAGCTGCCAGTTTGGGCAGGCAGTGTGACTGAAGCGCTGCGGGCGCATAAGCCGACAACACTGCGGTAGTGATCAGAGTCTGCACCAGGGGTTCCAGCACCATGCCCCGTCCCAGCTCTTCCATGATGACCATGGCTTCAATCGGTCCCATGCCCAGGCCGCCATCGGCCTCGTGCACATACAAGCCGGTCAGGCCAAGATCAGCCAGCTCGCGGTAGGCTGGCGCCGAAAAACCTCCAGCCTGGGTGATGCTGCGTCGGCGCTCGAAGTCATAGCCCTTTGCGACCCACTTGCGGGCAGCGTCGCGCAGCTGTTGCTGGTCGTCTGTGAAATCAAAATCCATGGTGGCTCCTCCTCAACCCAAAACGAATTGCGCGACGATATTGCGCTGCACTTCGTTGCTGCCACCGTAAATCGTGGTTTTTCGCATGTTGAAATAAGTCGAGGCCAGCGGCGCGCAATGCAGCCCTGCGCCGGGGAAGTCGCCTTGCCAGCCGGCTTCCATGGCTTCTTCGATAAATGGCAGACTGTAGGGACCAGCGGCCAGCATCATGAGCTCGCTGTAGCGCTGCTGGATTTCGCTGCCGCGGATTTTCAGCAGACCAGCAATGTCGAGGGAATTCCTGCCGGATTTTTCAGCCGACAGGACCCGCAGAACCAGCATTTCCAGCGCCACCACATCGACTTCAAGCTTGGCAATCTCGTCGCGAAAGCGAGCGTCTTCCCATACCCCTTCGGTTTTTGCAATGCGCTTCAAACGCTCCAGTTCGCGCTTGGCACGGTTCACATCGGCAATATTCGTGCGCTCGTGGCTAAGCAGGTGTTTGGCATAAGTCCAGCCCTTGTTCTCTTCGCCGATCAGGTTGTTGGCCGGCACCTCGACCTTGTCGAACCAGACTTCGTTGACCTCGGCCTCGCCATCCAGCAGCACGATTGGCCGCACACTGACACCCGGCGATTTCATATCGATTAGCAGAAAAGAAATACCAGCCTGCGGCTTGCCGTCAGTGCCGGTGCGCACCAGGCAAAAAATCCATTCACCATATTGACCCAGGGTGGTCCAGGTTTTTTGACCGTTGACGATGTAGGTGTCTCCGACCCGTTCGGCCCTGCATTTGACCGAAGCCAGGTCGGAGCCGGCACCCGGCTCGCTGTAACCCTGGCTCCACCAGACTTCTCCGCTGGCAATGCCAGGCAAAAAACGCCGTTGCTGCTCGGCAGTGCCAAAGGCCATGATGACCGGTGCCACCATCACCGGGCCAAACGGCACCACCCGCGGTGCACCAGCCAAAGCGCATTCTTCTTCAAACAGATGCTTTTGCACCGCGTTCCAGCCCGGTCCGCCAAACTGCTTGGGCCAGCCGTGGCCAAGCCAGCCTTTTTTGCCGAGGATTTTGGCCCAGCGCTGCATATCGTCACGCGACAGGCGCAAGGCGTTGTGCACCTTGTGCGAAATATCCGCCGGCAGATTGGCGTGAACCCAGGCACGCTTGTCTTCGCGAAAAGCTTGTTCTTCCGGTGTGAAAGCTAAATCCATCGATGTCTCCGTGGCGCTTTTGCCTGAGTGGCCTTTGTAGCACGGTTGCGCCGCCTGTCTCCGCTGCGCCTGAAGATAGCCATAAACTAGAGCGATATGCCCCGCAGCCGCCAAAACATTGTTATTTTGATCTCGGGAATCGGCTCGAATATGGTGGCGCTGGCCGAGACGGCGCGCAAAGAAAACTGGCTTGGTCATTTCAATATTCACCTGGCTTGTGTGATCAGTAACCGGCCTGATGCGCAGGGACTGGCTGCGGCTGCCGGGTTCGGAATTCCGTGCGCCACGGTCGATCACACCCGGCATGCCAGCCGCGAGTC
>JANOLL010000027.1:0-6006 GCA_031419775.1 Polaromonas sp.
ATTTCGGCAAGCATCGTATTGTGGGCATTCCATTGACCATGGATGTCAACGATCTGCCGACCTGCATCCGCTACGGCCACGGCCCGCGCCACATGCTGGACAGCTTCAACGACACATTTACCGCCATGCGCGAACACGAAAGCGTCCCCCTGATGCTCGATGTGACCGCGCACACCCACGTGATGGGCCGTCCTTCAGGCGCATGGGTTTACGACGCCATCATGGCCAGGGTCAAAGCCACGCCCGACGTGTGGGTCTGCACCCGAGATGAAATGGCCCGCTACGTACTGGCCAACGTGTAAAAACAAGGAGACCCGCATGATTCAACGCCGTCACGCGCTACTGGGGCTGGGAGCTTCCTGCTGCGCCCCCCAATTCGTCTGGTCACAAAACGCACCCTGGCCGTCCAAGCCCATCAAACTGGTCGTAGCCTTTGCGCCCGGTGGTCCGGCCGACATCATTGCGCGTTTTTTGTCGCAGCGCCTGAGTGACCGCCTCAAGCAATCCGTGGTGGTGGAAAACCGCGGGGGCGCCGGCGGCAATGTGGCGGCGCAGGCGGTGGCGCGTGCTGAACCCGATGGCTACACCTTGCTGGTGACCACCAGTGCCCTGGCGGTGAACCCGGCCCTGTCACGCAAGGCCGGTTATGACCCTTTGAAAGACTTTGCCACGGCTGGCATTGTGGCGGGTACCCCCAACCTGCTGGTCGCTTCACCTACCCTGCCGGTGCAGAACCTGAAAGACGTTTTCAAGCTTGCCAAAACCGAGAGCCTCAACTTTGGCACGGCTGGAGGCGGCACCACGCCCCACCTGAGTGCCGAGTACCTGTTCAAGTCACTGGCCAAGGTCAATATTGTTCATGCGCCGTTCACGGGAGCCGGGCCGGCGCTCAATGCCGTGATGGGCAACCAGATACAGCTGGCCAGCGTGGCGCTACCCGCAGCGGTGTCACTGGTCAAGGCGGACAAGGTCAAGCCGCTAGCCGTCACCAGCGCCAGGCGGGCGCCGTCCATGCCCGACGTACCCACCGTCGCCGAGCTGGGCTTTCCGGGTTTCAGCTTCGCGACCTGGGTAGGCGTATTTGCGCCGGCCAAAACATCACCAGAAATCGTCGAACGCATCAACTCCGAACTCAACCTTATTTTGTTCATTCCCGAGTTTCAGCAGCAACTCGATCAGGCCGGATTCAGCCCGATAGGCGGCTCGATGAAAAGCGCGTCGGATTACCTGAGAGCTGAACTGCTGAAATACGCCAAGGTGGTCAAGGAAACCGGCATCACAGCCGATTGATGCCGGCCAGCGCGCGGCAAACTAGCGAAGCCCGTCCCACAACAGCTTGCAGCCGGTGAGAAACATGCCGAGGTAGATCAGCCGGTAAAACAAAACCGGATTGATGCGCTTGGCCACGCGCACGCCCATCCACACCCCGACTGGCGCAAGCGGCATCAGCACAATCGCCGTGGCCATGTTTTGTTCGTCCAGCAGTCCCAACCAGGCGTAAGGAATCCATTTAGACAGGTTGATCACAAAGTAAAACACTGCCATGGTGGCCGTGAACGTCATAGGTGCCAGCCGAAGCGGAATCACATAGGCGTTGAGCGGCGGGCTGCCCGCATGCGCCACAAAACTAGTGAAACCGGAAATCGTGGTCAATACCGCGCCAAGCCATTTCGGTGGCGGCGGGCTGTCGGGACGCGGCGGAAACAGCAAACGCTGCGCCAGAAAAAGCAGCGTACAGCCGCCCACGATGCCAGCTACCAGATGCGAATCGAGCACTTTGAAAAGCAGGGTGCCTACAACCGTTCCAATGATGCCGAAAGGCAGCAGGAACTTGAGCAAGCTGCGGTCAAAGCGGTGCCGGAAGGCAGCCAGACCCAGCAAGTCCACCAGCAACAGCACCGGCATCAATATGGCCGCAGCCTGCGGCACGGTGATCGCCAAGGCCATCAGGGGAACTGCCAGGGAACCAAAGCCCGCACCGAAACCGCTTTTGCTGATCCCCATCAACAACACGGCTGGCACCGCCACCGCATAAAAAAAAGGGTCAGTGATGACCGGAAAAATCAAAGTACGGTGCAGGCCTGTTCAAAGGATAAGCGTGGATTACGCTTGAACAACTTGCTGTCGTCGCCGTAGCCCAGGTTGATCAAAAAATTGGCCTGAAGGCGCCCGTCTGCAAAAAACTCGGCATTCACCTTGGCCAGGTCAACACCGCTCATGGGCCCGCAGTCGAGACCCACCGCACGTGCGGCAATCATGAAATAGGCACCACCCAAGGTGCCATTGCGTGTGGCCGTTCCCTGAGCGAGCGGAACGTTGCCCTCAAACATTTCTTTGGCGCCTGCAACGTGCCAAATCTGGGGCATATGCTCAAAGAACCGGGTGTCGGTCGCGACAATCACCGTGACCGGGGCCACCTTGGTTTTCTCGACATTGCCCGATGACAGGGCTGGAATCAGGCGTGTGCGGGATTCAGGACTGTTCAGGAACACATAGCGGGTAGGCTGGGTGTTCATCGAGGTGGCACCCATCTTGGCGATGTCATAAACCTCCTGAAGCAGGTCCATCGGTACCGGTTGGTCCAGAAAACCATTGGCAGTGCGGGCGTCGAAAAAAATCTGGTCGAGGCAGGCTTGGGCTATTTTCATCGGAGTGGTATGTGGGTGAAAAGTTAAAGTTCAATTATGAAAGACATTACTCGGGCTTGATGTTCAGCTCGCGTATCAGCTTGGACCAACGTTCGACATCGCGCCTGACCAGCGCACGGGTTTCGCCCAGCGACAGGCTCAGTGAACGCCCACCAGCCTTACGGAAAACGTCGCTGACATCCTTGGACGCGATGATGGTGTCGAGCTCGGCACGCAGGCGTGACAGCACCTTGGGCGGCGTTTTGGACGGCGCAAACAAGCCAAACCAAGATTCAAGCTCCAGCTTGGCAACACCACTTTCGGTGATGGTGGGAACCTCGGGCAGGGTTGGCTGCCGCTCTGCGCCAGAGACCGCCAGTGCGCGCGCATTGCCAGCTTCAATCTGCGCACGCGCGGTAGGCGACAGGTCAAAAAACAGATCGACCCGCCCACCCACCAGATCCTGGTAGGCCGCCTGGGCGCCTCGATAAGGAACATGCGTCAGGCTCACGCCAGCCTGCTGCCACAGCGCCGCCGCCAGCACATGTTGGCCTGACCCCACGCCTGCAGAAGCGTAGTTGAGCTTGCCCGGATTGGCCTTGGCATAAGCGATCAACTCGACCAGCGATTTATGAGGCAGGTCCTTGCGGCCCATCAGGGTGTAGCTGTAGGAGACAGCCAGACCCAGCGGTTCGAAATCCCGCAGACTGTTGTACGGCGGGTTGGCGTACAAACCCATGTTGAGGGCGAGATTGGAGATCGATCCGGTCAGCAAGGTATAGCCATCCGGTTCAGCCTTGGCCGCCAAATCGGTTCCGACCAGCGTGCCAGAACCAGTACGGTTTTCAACTACCACCGGCTGTCCAAGGGCCTTTCCAAGGCGGTCGGCCAGTATCCGCGCAACAAAATCAAAGCCACCGCCGGGTGGCTGCGGCACGATCACGCGCAATGATTTGCTGGGGAATACACCCTGCGCGAATCCAGTACCCGCACTGAACGCAGCCAGGGCGGCCAGCACCTGCCTGCGATTGAAAAAAGACATCATGAAGAATTCCCCTGTAAATTGGGTCGAGAAAATGTCGGCGCGTAATGTCAACGCTCAAGTTCACCGCCGGCCAGCCAGCGCGCGCCGCGCTGGTAAAGCTGGTCGACCACTGGCCCCTTGAGCATGGGCATGTCAAGTTTGACCGTGTAGCCAATACGGGTCTGGATGTAGGCCAGGTGCCGATAGCCTTCAGGGAAAGTGGCCAGGGCCGTTTGATCGAGCGTGACGACCGCAGTGGAGTCGACCGGATCGATGCGGTCCTTTTCATAGATCGGCTGACGGTGTAGCAGCTTCCACAGACCTTCGTGGATGACGACAAAATCGTAAAAGCGCCCGGTACACACCACATCGCACAACACCGGTCCATTGACGCCCTCGACCATGCCGCGCTGCGAGATGGTCATCTTGGTTTGTGCAATGGCGCGCTCGCCGACGACTTCCACAGCCGAACCGCCGAGAAAATGCAGAATGCTGACGCCTTTGCTCCATCCCTCTTGCGTGACCCGAATGAATTCTCGAAAAGGTCCCTGAAACCAGGTGGCCATCATCACGCCTTCAGGGTGCCAGACTGTTGCAAAGCGCTCCCAGTCGCCAGCATCTCGCCACACCGCCCAGCGTTCGACCATCTGGCGAATCATCAACTCGTTGTTCATCTGGCTGCTCATGGCTTCATTCATTGACGGTCTCCTGAAAGGAATTGAAAGCTTGCACGCCCCTAGCAGCTGAACTTTCATAGTCCACCTGGTAACGTGCGGTGCGCAGGTCTGCGAGTTCATGCTTGACGCGCAAATGCTCGGGGTGAACGGCGTACGCATCGAGCGCGCCCTGATTTTCAAACTCGGTATACAGCATGACATCACAGGCGTAATCGATGCGGCTCGAATCCACGCCGACCTCGAGATACAGCAATCCGGGAATACGCCCGCGCAAGGACTCAAAGCTATGCTGAAGTTGCGCGATAACTGAAGACTTTTCGGCCGGCGTGTCACCGCGTACGTTCCACATCACGACGTGTTTGATCACGGCTCGCTCCTCAACCTGGCGCGATGCCGGTGTTTACGCCGGGACAAATCCGGCCTTCTGTGGCCACAGATTGGTGAAAGCATGGATGCTGGTACTGGCGTACAGACCAGCCCTAGTGAAGGGCTCGTTGGCAAGCCAGGCTTGCGCGGCTTCACGCGACTGAAAATCAATAGCCAGCAGGCTGCCAATCATGGTCTGACCGTCATCCGAGGTGAGTGGGCCGGCAAAGGCAATGCGATCGGCCGCCGCCGCAAGATAAGCCTTGTGCTCGGGTCGAACCCGCAGGCGCAGGGGCAAGCCATCGGGTCTGTCCATCAGGGTAAAAACATAAACCATACTATTTTTCGGTGAGTCGGTCGCGCACGCTGCCTGCGTTTACCCGACCGGGTTGAGGACGAAATTAAATTCAAGGCTGTGGCTGCCGTCGGCCAACTTGACCCAATCCGCAATCAGCGAAGACCTGACACCGAAGACAACGTCCGAGTCCAGGTAGGGGTCATGGTCGCGAAACACGTGGGTGATGAGCCGCTCATAGCCAGCCGCTTCGATCATGAAATGGAGGTGGGCGGGTCGCCACGGATGGTTCTGGGTGGCAGCAAGCATCTGTCCGACCGGCCCATCGCTGGGGATCGGATAGGCCTCGGCCAAAATGGTTTTGAAGTGGAAGTTGCCTTGCGTATCAGCGTTGAGAATGCCCCGCGCCTGCGGATGCGCCAGATGCGCATACTGAACATCGTAGTGGCCGTCTGCGTCAGCCTGCCAGACGTTGATCAGGGCATTCGGGATGGGCGCGCCATCGAGCGACTTGACCGTACCCCGCACCAGGCAGGGCTCCCCTTTGGCACCATTGGCCACATCGGCACCGAGTTCGTAGCGTGGCGCGTCTTCCAGAAAAAAAGGCCCGAAAACGGTGGGCTCCGTGCATCCCAATGGCTTGTCGTTGTTCATCGCTACCGTCAGCATGGACAGCCCGAGCGTGTCGCTCAACAAAATAAATTCCTGCCGCTTGTCGCTGCACATCTGACCGGCTGCCGTCAGGAATTCAATGCCCTGCATCCATTCGGCTTCCGTCAGCCTGACCTCACGCGCGAACGCATGCAGGTGCTGCACCAGGCTGGTCATGATTTCCTTCAGGCGCGGGTCCGGTGTGGAGGCCAGACGGGCGATGACAGCCTGCGTGATGGTGTCTTGATTCAGGTTGCGCAATTGGTGATCTCCTTGGACTCAAAGCCACAGCATAGACTTTAAGCAGGACCCCGTCGTTTGGGTAGGCGGTGCGCGTAAATTAGTTTTCCATCCTGCGGAACAAAC
>JANOLL010000028.1:0-2384 GCA_031419775.1 Polaromonas sp.
CGGAAGCGGCTTAAAAAGCTCAGGTACTTTGCAGAATTTGTATCGCCGATGTTTCCGCAGCGTCAGACCAAAGCCTTTTTGTCGGGCTTGAAGCCGGTACAAGATGCGTTGGGCGACCACAACGACATACTCGTCGGCCTGCGTGCTTACCGCGCGCTGGCAGTCGCTGATTCAGAGGCCTGGTTCGGCGTGGGATGGTTGAGCGCGCGTCGATCTTGCAGCACTTCCATGTGTCAGCGTCAAATGGATGCATTCGCCCGGCTCACACCTTTTTGGGACTAAGGTCGGCGAATCAAATCGGCGAATCCCTGTCTGACTGATTCCTCGGACCGCACGGAGCGCTTCCCTGCTCTGCAGCTTTAATCCATACTAAACACTTTTTTACGAGTGTTTACACATTCCCGCTGAGCGGGGAGCATCGCCTGGACACAGGTGGTGGATGGTTTTTTATCCCGTGGGAGCAGATGATGGGCGACGTGATGCGCATAAATCGCCGCGATGTTCGCGGCGGAATCGAAGCCGCTTTGCGGGGCTGGACTTCGACAGTCGCCCCGGTTTTGCTTTTCGTGACCATGTTTGGGCCCCAGTCAATGGCTGCTGGCTTTTGGGCCACAGTCGTTACGGCCATTTTGGTGCCAGCCGTCAATCTGCTCTTCAAGGGGCAGTCTGCAGTGATACCCGGCGCGCGTCTGGCCTCCCTGGCCGCGTATATCTGGCTGGTGATCAGTCTGACCATTACAGCCGATGGAACCTTGGGACATGCGCCTCAGCTGAACCTGACGACGGAGCAACTCAAGCTTGGATTGGCGGCGGGCAGCCTGATGTTTTTGGTGGCCAGTGGGTTGGTGCTCCTGTGTGGACTGCTCAAATTTGGAAATTTGTTCAAAATGATTCCAATGCCGGTCACGGCAGGCATCAGCAATGGAACCGCCTTGCTTTTGTTGATGCTGGCAATTCAGAAGTTATCAAACAGCTTCATCGGGGCCACGGTTACTGCGGTGGCCATGGGCAGCTGTTTCTTCTTGTGGCCTCGTCTGCAGGCTTGGAGGAAGGAGTTGAAGCCGGTGCCAGGCGTTGTCGCGGCACTGGCGCTGGGCCTGGTTACCGCTTGGCTGCTGGAATCTCCATTTCAATCATCAGGCGCCTGGATTGCGCCTGACTGGTCCTGGATGTCCGTACGACTTTGGCCCGAGCTGCCCCAGCACGATTTCATCCGCTTGCTGAAGATCGGTTTGCCAGGTGTCATGACCTTGTCCCTGGTGATGATTCTGGAAACCTTCACGGCTGCTAATGAGATGGAGCAGCGCTTCGGTGTTCGCATCAATCCCAACCACGAATTGATGGTACTCGGCGGATCCAACATGGTGAGTGCCCTATTGGGCGGCGTTCCTTGTACAGGTCACAATTCCCGCAGCATTTCCAGCTGGCTCGCCGGCGGGCGTGGCATACCGGTTGCTTTGGTAGGTTTAATGGTCACAGGCATTTTGCTGACGACACTCAGCGGCTGGCTTCTGACTTTGTCGGTGGGTCTGGTGGCGGGGATATTGCTACTGCAATGTTTTCTTATGTCAGAGCGTGAATTTTTCCATCGGCTGTTCGAGATTGTGCACACCCGACGTCTGCGCCGTGAAGGAACATCCGATCTGGGGTTCTGGACCACGGTAGTCATTTCCATCGTGGAATTTTTCGGCAACATGATCTGGGCGTGTTTCATGGGCATAGGTCTGTCTTGCCTGGTGATCCTTCGGCGGGTGTCTGGCAGCCTCACCACAAAGTGGAATTATTTGGACCGCTCTCGCTCGCGCCGGGTCCGGACTTTTGAGGAAAGCAAGGTTCTGACCCAGCAATACAACCGCGTCGGAATTCTGCGGCTC
Organism: Polaromonas sp.; assembly: GCA_031419775.1. GTDB lineage: Bacteria > Pseudomonadota > Gammaproteobacteria > Burkholderiales > Burkholderiaceae_C > Polaromonas. Next base: position 1,875 of record JANOLL010000028.1, read on the forward strand.
AATGGGCACCTCTTTTTTGGCAACAGCATCCGGCTCACACAGTTGGTCGATGAACTGAATCCCGGCGCAGTGGCGACCGTCATCGACGTGAGTCACGTCATCGACGTGGACCCGAGTGGATTGGATTCACTCATGTGGCTGATTCGGGCTTTGGTAGAAAGGAAACTGACTGTTGTTCTCACTGGTTTGAACCGATCCAGGTCGCCAGAACTCAGTGACGCCCTGCAAGCCATCCACGGCGTGCGGCGCTGCACCGATGTGGACCGGGGCCTAGAGCTGTGTGAAGACCAGGTTCTTTTAGCTGCGTCCACCGAGTCGGTCGCCCTCGTGTTCACGGCCCTCAGAGATAACAGCCTGCTCGATGGTTTAACCGAGGACGAAGCTAAAGCTGTTTTAATGCTTGGCCAACCACGGGAAGTCGCCAAGGGTGAGGTACTTTTCTTCAAAGGCAGTCAGGCCGATGGCGTGTGGTTGCTTGAAAAAGGTGCTGTCAGCATCTTGTCGGGCGGT
>JANOLL010000029.1:0-2379 GCA_031419775.1 Polaromonas sp.
GAAGCCGCCGGTAAAAAATCCGACAAGACCAACAAGAACCAAAACGATTCCCGCTATTTTTGTTGCATTCATGGTTATTTCCTTGTCGGCCAAACTGAATAAAAAAACTAAGTCACGCATCCTCCAGACAGGCTCCGCGCTCTCCTCAAGCATAGCGGCGACATGCTGCACTGTCTGTAGGACAGAAGCCTTCGTCAGGATCTGAGGGGGCCTGGCATGCCTGCACCCAGCCCATCATGCCGCGTGATAACCTAAAGCAATGTTCACTCCATCGCAAGCCGACGTTCGCCGATTTTTTTGTTCTGTTCAGTCCAAGGCCTAGACCGGTAGTCCATTAACAGCTATAGAAATCATAGCAAGTCAATGGATGGCAGAGCATCCAGAGTACGCCAGCGATTTTGCCGATGCCGACGTGGCCCTGACCAAAATGTACGACCCGGAGGACGGCAAAGCCAACCCCTTCCTGCATTTGTCCATGCATCTGTCCATCAGCGAACAATCCTCGATTGACCAGCCACACGGCATCCGTCAGGCGGTAGAGCTGTTGACTGCCAAACGAGGCTCGCTACACGATGCTCACCACGAGGTCATGGAATGTCTCGGCCAAATGGTCTGGGAAAGCCAGCGTGCCGGTAGCCCGCCGGACGGTTCAGCCTATGTGGCCTGCGTACAGCGCCGGGCAACCCGGGATTGAAGCGAGGAGAAATAAAAAAGCCGCTGGATTAGCGGCTCTTTGATTTGTTACCAGCGAAAATGTTCAGCGAAACCTTGGCTGCGGCACGACTTTCAAGTCGCCGTCGACCGAAGCGATGTAGTTGGCGAGTAATTTGAGCTCGGCATTGGTGTATTGCTTGACCATACCGCCCATGATGGCGTTGCCGCGCCCGACTTTGGGATTATTTTCTGTCTTATAAGACTTGAGCGCCACAAACAGATAGTCAGCATGCTGCCCGCCCAGTTTGGGGTAGGACGGATCGATTGGTTTGCTCAGGTTAGCGCCATGGCACGAAGCGCAGTTTGCTTTGCCCAGCAGCGCCTGCACCTGCGCACTGGGCTCTTTCGACGGTTTGGCGGCCCGCTCCGCCCCCGCAACCAGACCGCTGGCACTGTAATAAGCCGCAAGATCAGCCATGTCCTGATCGCTCAGTGTTTGAGCGATACCCCGCATGGTCGGATGCTTGCGTTCGCCTTTCTTGTAAGCCGCCAGTGCGGTTACCAGGTACTTGGCGCTTTGACCCGAGATCATCGGAACTTTGTAAACCTCGGGAAAGGCCGCCTGATAACCTTCGATCGCATGGCACCCCGTGCACATCGCGTTTTTAGCCTCGCCTGCCTTGGCATTGCCTACCGCGTCCTGGGCCTGCGCCGACATAGACGTCAAAACGATAAGGGTCGCCAATATCGGGGTAAAAAGCTTATTCATTTTGCGCGCACAATCGAATGGAGATTCAAGTGATTTGGGGTGGTCTGCCGCCGCAGATTATATCTGGGCCAAGACCACCCAAAAAATGCTTCCGCCAAAGACCGCCCCGCCCCTTTTAATTTCGTCTGACCGCACCGTACGACGATTCAGGAATTGATTCGCACCCATGAAATTCAAAGGCTCTGAAACCTACGTCGCTACGCCCGATCTGATGCTTGCGGTCAATGCGGCCGCTGCCCTCAAAAAGCCCTTGCTGGTCAAAGGCGAACCGGGCACCGGTAAAACCATGCTGGCCGAAGAAGTCGCCCAGGCACTCAACTTGCCACTGCTGCAGTGGCACATCAAATCGACTACCAAGGCCCAGCAGGGGCTTTATGAATACGATGCTGTGTCGAGGCTTCGCGACTCCCAGCTATCGAGCGTCGATGGAGGCGAGAGAGTCAAGGACATCCACAACTACATCGTCAAAGGCGTGCTGTGGCAGGCATTCACCGCCGATCAGCCCGTAGCACTCTTGATCGACGAAATCGATAAGGCCGACATCGAGTTTCCCAACGATCTGTTGCGCGAGATCGACCGCATGGAGTTTTATGTTTACGAGACGCGTGAACTGATCAAGGCCAAGCACCGCCCACTGGTGTTTATCACGTCCAACAACGAAAAAGAGCTTCCCGACGCCTTCCTGCGCCGTTGCTTTTTCCACTACATCAAGTTCCCTGACGCCGACACGATGCAGAAAATTGTCGACGTGCATTTTCCGGATTTGAAGAAGGAACTGCTCGCGGCTGCCATGAAAACTTTTTATGAGGTGCGCAACCTGCCGGGTTTGAAGAAAAAACCATCTACCAGCGAACTACTGGACTGGCTCAAACTTCTGGTGGCTGAAGACATTCCGCTGGAGGCATTGCAAAGCAAAGACGACAAGGTAGCCGTGCCGCCACTGGTCGGTGCATTGC